>JAFOEH010000149.1 GCA_017380275.1 Alistipes sp. | reverse complement strand
TAAATATCGAGCGTATTCCCGTCTCGCGTATGAACGACTTCCGCAATGCCAAATATGCCTGCTCGTACTACGACTACCAGAACAGCCGCATTAGCGAGAGCCCGACTCTGTCGCGTTATTTCCGCGTGATAACCTTCAACCGAATCCTCAAATACGGCTCTTTCCCGCTGGCCGATATCATCCGCGATATGCTGCGTATGGGCGAGGAGGAGATGCGTTGCCCCGTTGAGATTGAGTTTGCGGTGAATATGGATGTTCCTGCGGGTGAGATGCAGATTTTCAATCTGTTGCAGATTCGTCCCATCATCCGTAACGAGGAGAGCGCTAAACTCGATTGGTCGAAGGTCGATACCTCGGGTGCTGTGGTCTATTCCGAGAATGCATTGGGCATCGGCCTTATGCGCGACATCAAGCGCGTTGTATATATGAAGTTCGATAAGTTCTCGTCACTCTACACGCAGAAGATTGCCGACGAACTTATGGAGATTAACAATCGAATGCGTGCCGATGGCGAAGAGTATGTCCTCATAGGTACGGGTCGCTGGGGCTCGTCGGATCCTAATTTGGGCGTTCCCGTCAAGTGGGCGCATATTTCGCAGGCGCGAGTTATTGTCGAGTCGGCCCTTCCGAACTTCAACGTTGAGGCGAGCCAGGGAACGCACTTCTTCCAGAACGTAACCTCGCTCGGCGTAGGTTATCTCTCGCTCGACCCCTCACACGGCGATGGCGAACTGGACGTAGAACAGCTCGATGCAATGCCGGCGTGGTACGATGGCGAGTATATGCGCTGTGTCGAGTTCCCCGATCCGCTTTACATCTACGTCGATGGACAATCGAAGAAGGGTATTGTAAAACCTGCCCCAAAGAAGTAGTGACACAAATAATAACCGATTAAATATGAAAAAGATATTGAAAATCATAGGTATAGCGCTTGCTGCAATCTTGGTGTTGCTGTTGGTGTTGCCATTTGCCTTCAAGGGAAAGATTGAGCAGGTTGTCAAGAGCGAGGGTAATCAGTTGCTCAATGCCCAATTCGATTTCGATAAGCTCGATATCAGCCTTCTGCGCAGCTTCCCGCAGGCCTCCGTGTCGCTCCACGATTTCTGGCTCAAGGGCGTGGATGTGTTCCAGAACGATACTCTGGTCTATGCCGGCGAACTTACCGCAGCAGTCAATCTCGCATCGCTCATTAGCGGCGATTACGAGATCTCGAAGATTGTCGTTGCCGACACTCGCCTTAACGCTATCGTGCTGGAGGATGGCCGCGCGAATTGGGATGTGATGAAATCTTCGGGCGAAGAGCCGAGTACAACGTCCGGTGATCCCGCATCTTTCAGCGTTCAGCTCAAGCGCCTTACGGTTGATAATCTGACGGCCGTTTATGACGACCGCGCCGAAGGTGTCTATGCAGCTGTCGAGGCTCTCGAGGCCACCTGTTCGGGCGATTTGGGTAGCGATAATACCACCATCCGCCTCAAAGCCGAAACCCCCTCTGTTTCGTTCCGCTCGGGCGGCGTGCCGATGTTGAGTCGTGCCGAGGTAAAGGCCGAGATGGATGTCGATGCCGACCTTAATAATATGAAATTCACGCTCAGTGATAACACTCTGCAACTCAACGCTATCCGTGCAGCTATCGACGGCTGGGTTGATCTAACCGACGAGGGCGTGGATATGGACTTGAGCCTAAGCAGCAACGAAATCGGCTTCAAGGAGATCCTCTCGCTCATTCCCGCCATCTATGCAAAGGATTTCGAGGGACTGCGCACCGATGGCGTCGCAACACTCAGTGCAACGGCCAAAGGCTCGCTCATCGGCGAAGATATTGTACCCGCATTCGACGTGGCACTCGATGTTAAGAATGCTATGTTCCGCTACCCCTCGTTGCCGGCTGGTGTTGATAATATCAATGTTGCCGCCAAGGTGCAGAATCCCGGTGGCTCGATCGACCTTACTACGGTCAATATCAATCCATTCAACTTCGTTTTGGCAGGCAATCCCTTCTCGCTCACTGCCGACGTGCGCACCCCCGTCAGCGATCCCGATTTCCGCCTCACGGCCAACGGAAAGCTGGATTTAGGCAAGATTAAGGACGTCTATCCGTTGGAGGATATGACGCTCTCGGGCGTTGTTGATGCCGATATGAGCGTAGCTGGCCGCCTCTCGTATATTGATAACGAGCAGTACGACCGCGTCTCGGCTGAGGGTAATATCTCGCTGAGCGGTATGCAGTTGCAGGTCGATGGCGTGCCCGATGTTGTGATCGAGCGTTCGCTGTTTGGCTTTACTCCCCGTTATCTGGAGCTTAGCAAGACGACCGTCAAGATTGGCGAGAATGATCTTACTATGGATAGCCGCTTCGAGAACTATATGGGCTATCTGCTCAAGGGCACAACGCTCAAAGGCACGCTCAATGTCAGCAGTCAGCGTATGAATCTCAACGATTTCATCTCCTCTGACGAGCAACCCGCTGAGCCTGCTGCAGAAGAGCCTGCAGCCGAGGAGACTGCTGAGGTGCAACCTACATCCACTACGGGCGGTCTTCGTGTTCCCGACAATATCGACTTCCGCGCCGAGGTTGCAATGGCCGACGTGCGACTCGACAAAATGTCGCTCAGCGACATCAAGGGCCTTTTGATTATCAAGGATAGCAAGGTCGATATGCAGAATCTCTCGCTCCAGACTATGGGCGGCAACGTGGTTGCCAATGGCTACTACTCTACACCTGCGGGCGAACAGGCACGCCTTGATGCAGGTTTTGCACTGAACAATATCGCCTTTGCCGATGCCTACCGCGACTTGGATATGGTGCAGAGTCTTGCGCCCATTTTCGAGGGCTTGAAAGGCAATTTCTCGGGTAGCGTGAAGGTCAATACTCTGCTCGACGATGAAATGAGCCCCGTTCTGCAGTCACTCAACGGTAGCGGTAGCCTACGGACGAAAGATCTGAGCCTCAGCGGTGTGCAATTCATTGATCAGGTTGCTACAATCGTTAATAAGCCCGAACTGAAGAACATCAGCGCCAAGGATCTGAGCATCGACTTCACAATCACCGATGGCCGTCTTACGACCAAGCCCTTCGACCTTAAACTCGGTGATTACACGATGAATCTATCGGGTACAACAGGCCTTGATAAGTCTATCGACTATCGCGGTAAGATCACTCTCCCCGCATCCGCTGGTGCTATCTCTAAGCTCGGCACGGTCGATATGACCATCGGCGGTACATTCTCTTCGCCAAAAGTTTCGATCGATATGGAGAGCCTTGCCAAGCAGGCTGCACAGCAGGCTGTTCAAGGCTTGGGTGAGAAACTCTTTGGCGGCAAGAGCGACGCAGCGAAGGATGCGGCCGATAGCACCCAGACCGAGAAGAAAAATGTTGTCGGCACAGTACTGAATTTATTAAAGAAAAAGAATTAACGATATGAAACGACTGCTCTCCCTTACTTTATTGCTCGCATTTGCGTGTGCGACGGCCCACGCTCAACTCTCGTTTGAGAATCGCCGCCCCGTATTTAAGCTCAACGATAAATCCCTGCTCACCACCCCCGCCGAGGGCCTCTGGTCGGTGGCTACTGGCTGGCAGCAGGATTGGATGTGTGGCTGGGTACACGCCTCAGCCGATGAGCAGAAGCAGAGTGGCGAGTGGACCATCCTCACGGGAAAAATATCACTCCCGCAGGGCGATCTTCTGGTGCGTGACTCCTATCGTGAGGTGCGCGATGGATTGGTACAGTGCGTTCGCCGTTATGAGTGGCGAGGCGATGAGACGCTCTCTCACGTCACTCTCTCGGTGCGTCTGCAACTCGCTGGCGAAGCCCTTATGCCCTGCTTGCCGGGTATCCTATACTATGGCAATAAGAACGGTGCCAAGGTCGATCCTACCCGCATCCCCGTATATGAGGGCCACGCGGGCGAGTTCGCTATCTTCGAGGAGCACCGCTATCCGATGCCCTTTGCTATGTTGGAGAACGCCGCCGAAGGCTATGCCGCAGCCCTGCACACCGTTCCCAGCCCCGTTCGCGGAGCTGTCCTCAGCGATCAGTGGTGGTCGATGGGTGTTGAGGCCAAGGCGGGTTACTCGGAGTTTGTCCTCTACTCAGGTCCAATTGGCTACAATGGCCAGCATAGCGTTGCTAAGGCATTGCAACGCAAGCCGATGCGCTACGCCGACACTTATCTAAACCTCGAGCCGGGACGCATCATCGAGAAGACCTTCTACGTCGAGCTCTATCCCATTGCGGCCGAGGGCACAGGTTTCCAGAAGCCTATTTACACCTCGCTCGATATGCACAAACCCTACGATGCCGACCGCTTCCCCTCGTTCGACGAGATCGTGCGCGGTAAATTCAACTTCGCCAAGAGCCGTTGGATCGACTTGGGCGGCAATGCCGTAGGATTTAATATGTACGACAATTCGCTCCGTAAGGAGTTGGTGATGGGATGGTGCGGTCAGGCCGACTCGCCCGGATTTTCTCTGCAGGTGCTCGCCGACCGTTTGGCCGATCCCGAGATTGAGCAGATGGTGCAGCGTTCTATGGATTTCCTCACCACATATAAGGTCGATCCCGAGCGAGGTCTCTTCCCCGTTCGCTACGATGGCAAGGAGTATTCGCAGGGCGATCCCGTCTCGTGCGGTCAGGCGATGTATAACTTCGCCAAAGCCATCGAGGTGGCACGCAAGAACAAGAAGTACGACACGCGCAAGTGGGAAATCTTCTTGCGCGAGGCTGCAGATGCTGTGAGCGCGCGGATTTTGTCCGAGGAGTGGAATCCGCTCTCTACGGCCGAGGGTTTCTATATTGCTCCGCTGGCTATCGCCTCAAAACTCTTTAAGAACACCACC
>JAFOEH010000148.1 GCA_017380275.1 Alistipes sp. | reverse complement strand
CAGTGCCACGGCTGCCAGAAATATATATTTTAATATAGTTTTCATAGTGTTACTTATTCATTAGAACGTACAAGTAATTTTCATCGTACTCTTTCTTGTACCACTCTCATCTGTTACATACAGTTCAAAAGTATGAACTGTATCACTACCATCTTCTGGCTGAAGAGCGACAAGCAATGGCATAAACTCTGTTATCTCAAAAACTATCTCCTTTTCATTTAACAAAGGACTTACTACATCTACTTTCTTTTGTCCCGTAGCTGGATCAAAGATTCGATATTCATCATCTGCAGCAGCCGCTTCTTCGAGAGAAAGATTATTATCATTCTTCATTGGGATAAAGCCAAACGCCCTTAATCGAGTCTCCATTACTGCTGTAGCTGGCTCCAGCAGATCCATTTCTTGAGTCAATCCGAATCCTCCAAGCTCTTCGGCATTAAGCAAATCGCTAATAATCTTCACCCTAAGTCCTGTTATTCCAGTCTCTGAATTAATAGTGGCCTTAATTGGCTTATAGCCGCCAGTAGAGTTCATCGGATAATCTTCACTACTAATAGTAGCTTCTTTGACAATTTGGCTATCAAACGTCCATGTAACTGCGGGCCCTACATCACTATCTTCCTCTCCCGATCCTGAACCGCCGCTACCGGCTGAGCCAATGTTACATCCCGTCGGGCCACCGCTCTCAATTACCAAGTCAGTGTACTTCATTCTGTCCTCAGAATCCTTTGTCCAAACCTTAATCTTATGTGTTCCGGGATAAGAATTCTGCAAGGCTGCCATTCCGTGGTCGCTCAATTTAACCACAATATTAGGCGCTGTAGTCGCAGGATCATCAACTACAAAATAACTCACTTCCTCGGTCTCAGCAAGCGTCGATACTCCTGAATAGAATGTAACTCGTCCATCCGTATAACCCGCATCGGACAATGCGGTCATAAGCGCACTATTATCAGAAGTGATCACAGCATACACCTCCTTGATAGTGGTATTATTAGAGGGCGTAACCGTCATCTGCAGGTTAGCTTTCCACTTACCCATTTGGCTATCATAACCATCTTTGGCGATCACAGCCTCTTCGTCATCCACAGGAATATTGAACTGCACACTCGGTGCCAACGGGTCAATATCGGGCACCTCCTCCTCCCTATATTCCGTATTTGGGTCACTTGGGCTAAAGAACAATGTCTGCACATCGACATCAATTGTCTCATCAAACACATAGCTATCGATCGTTACCTCAAACTGCACATCTCCCTCCGTATTATGGTCGATATCGATCGAGATACGACGCCACTGAGCTGCCTTCACTCCATTAATCTCACGCTCCATCGAAACGTAAGTAAGATTTTTATAGTATTCACTTTGCGCTCCATTTGTAGCCAAATCCGATATTGCTGCCTGCAAATTATCAATCGAAACATTCAGATAGACACCCTCCATCTTAAAGACCATCGTGTTTCCATTTGCAACATTCGCTCCTGCGTGATCCTTAAAATAGACAAACGGTCCACCAGTAATTGCCGTAACGGCATTCTCTCCCTCTCCCGTAGTAGTCTCTACCCCGTGATTTGAGGTGTATGGGAAGATGTACGAATATGTCTCATCCTCTTCAGGCACCTCAGGCTCAATCGTAACAATCGTCTGCAAACCCGGAGCTGCATCTGTATCTTCTGCATTTGCCTTTACGCCAAGAGAATTCGTCTCATCAAACCAATCCTTCATATCGGCCGACATCTCAACCGTTACAAGAGTCTGCGCCAACTTACAAGTAATTGCCACAGGAGTTGAAGTAGCATTATCCAAATCCTCTGCCGACACTACCGTAACGGTATTACATCCCATATAATAAGCAGGGGTAGTCGTATTCGTATCGGGAGTCTCATCCTCTGCTATCACATTGGGAATATTTGCACCCTTAGTCGCATCCTTGTACGCCCACACGGTGTACTCTCCCGGTGGAAGTACAATACCCTTAAGCTTAAGTTTTGATCCATTAATCAATGTAACCTCGGTACCCTCTCCTTCATTCAATGCTTTAACAGCAGCATAGGTCATTCCTGTACCCGTTTCATCTCCATTAATATCCACAACCTCGCCATTGGCATCGAATACCTCAATCCAATAATTATTGATATTCTCTTCTACTCCATTCGGATTAGGCACAGTATACTTCTTATTATTAGTAGTCGTACCACTCTCTTCCGCGCGCGTTGCCGAATTGGATCCTCTGTCGAGATGCTCATTATCGGTATTCACCGTCAGCGACTCAATCACCAACGAACCCCATTGTCCATTCTGATTTGTAGGCTTCTTGATGTCGTCCAACTCATCAAGACTGCACGACACAAGCGTCAGCACCGCTACTGCGGGCAGCAATCTTTCGATGTAACGTCTAAATCTTTTCATATCTCTTTCTATTTTTATTCTCTCGTTAATTTTCGATTCGCCATAGGCTAATTCTGACCTTGTTCAGGAGTCTGGCCGGGATTCTGATTCTCATTATCGTCGCCACCTGCGGCGTTCTCATCATCAGTCTCCTCAGGGCGCAACTCAATGATTGTAACCTCGGCCTCACCATAGTCATTATATGTGATGGTCAGTCCTGCACCTCCGGCTGTCTTGTGACCCACGCGCAGAGTGTACATCGTACCTGTCGCCAAATAAACAGGCTTATTCTCTTTCACGGGCTTAAGCTCGGCCGGCTCGCCATCCGCCTTTCCATTCTTGGTGAAATATACCTTTACGCCATTCTGCTTAACTGCATATCCACTCAACTTCAATACCTCTGTAAACGTACTCTGCGGAGTTTCAACCAATCCATTGCTCTTTCCATCATCGATCTTAATGGTCTCACTCACATTGAAGAAATAAAGTTTATCAGTATCCGACTCCCACGCAATGACATCATTAGTATTCATAGGCGTCGTTGTACTCTCGTCTACCGTGCTCGTTGCACTCTTCGTTGGAGTAAACTCAAACTCTCCATCGGCGGTATGAATAACCAATTTCAACTCGGTGTAGTAATCCATCAACGCCTGCGTCGTCTGCAACTTAAAGCAGCTGTTCATCAACTTCAACTTGGCCGTAACGCTGGTCGTTTCAAGCGCCTTTACCTGGAACTTAGCGACCCCAGCTGTCTCGTAAGCAAAATACGGATTATTTACCGCCTCTGCAATCTTACCATCCTTCATCGTGGGACGGTTCTCGATACGCGCCTGATAGTAACCACGCTCCAACTCTACGCCCTGCTCATACTCCGTCATCGGATCCCAAGCCTTGGCGTAAGCCTTCTCCTCCAAGTTATCCTTGTTGGCCCCGTCCTTTGTTGACGGATCGTCATACGTTCCCCAGATTCGCAAAGCGAGTTTTCCCTTGTCAATCTCGGTTGTCGGCACACCATTCGCATCTGTCTTGTAAAGCAGATTGGTGATAAAATCTGGAAGTTTAACCATTCCCTCGGGCACCTCGTCGCCCACTGTTGTGTCACCCGCACGGGTGATCTCTTCGCTCACGGTCGAATCGACATCACACTCGATGGCGATTCGTCCCGGGTTGCTCGTCACGCGCTCAGGAACAAGCTGATCCTCGAAATTGCAGGCAGTAGCAGCCATAGCCACCCCCCACAACGCGAGCGCACGAATTGATAATTCTCTAACTTTCATTTGGTTTGCTATTTTGTTTAATTTAATTTGCTATCGAAACT
>JAFOEH010000019.1 GCA_017380275.1 Alistipes sp. | reverse complement strand
GCATAGCATCTCCTCACGAAGCAGCCTCAGTTCGGGCACACTCATCGAGAGCAGATGACGTTTCTGTGGCATAAATCGCTCCACACGCCCCAGCGACAACGACGAAAGCGGCATACATAGCCTCAGTCGCTCCCCGTCGCACTCCACCATCGCCTCGGCAAAGAGTGTCGAGCGCACAATCTCTCCACCGTCCCACTGAAGGCGACGGAGCGAACGAAAGTGCGTTCGCGGATGGATGAGTGCTCTGCGCAGGTCGGAGATCGTAGCCATACTATTGCATATTTGTGATACTGCGTGAACCGATATTTATGATCGAGAGCAACTCTATGATGCTGGCATTATATCCCATACCGAAATACGGCGGCACCGCGCCCACACCCTTAAGTTGCGAGATCGGGCCATCGAAAGCCGTAGGCATAACGCTCGAGCACTCGGCCAGAAGACGCGCATAACGCCCTGCCGACTGCAACTCGTCGGCCATCGGGAAGATGATCGATTCGAGCGTAGAGTCAGTCGAGATATGGATATTGAGCAGCAGCACATTACCGTCGCTTGTGGCCACACGTCGCACTTCAGAGCAGACGTCGCGCAATTCACGATCGTCGCAATCCGACGCCTCGCCATCGGTGATATGAATCACTACGGGCGGGAAACTCTCCCTATTCGCCTCCTTCTCGCACCACTCACGCACCATATCGCGCACGCGAAGCAGTGCCTCATACATCGGCGTAGTCCCCTCGGCTCGCGGCTCGATCCAGCGGTATTGGTGATGCTCCTCGATGGCCGAGCTGCCGTCCGAGCGCTGACGCTCAATGGCCAGACGACTCATCTTCGGCTCTCGCGCAGCCAACCGCTCAATCGAGAGAAAACCATCCTCGCCGAGAAGCATCTCCACCTCGTCGTTGCAATACCCCACAACAGCCACGTCGTAGTAGTCGCGCAGACCATCCGTACGGCGCGAGCGGTCGACGAGCTCGGTCAGCAGGGCATTGGCCGTGTAGGCTACCGCCTCGGCCTTGCTCATCAGAAGTTCACCGAAGCGCACCTGCTGCTGCATCGACGCCGAGCGGTCGAGTACCAGCACAAAGGCCGAACGATGGGTGCGTGTGATCTCTTGAGAATACATATCGGGATGATTTACAAACGCAAATATAGATTATTTCGACGAATTAATCAACTCCTCCACAGCGATTGTTTGCTCCCCGCCATCGGCACGTCTCAAGCGAGCCACGCCATCGCGCACCGATCGGGCATCATCGCCTTTGCCCATACTCATCAGCGTGCGGCCATCCTCCACAGCAACATAGTGGCTATACTCCCCCAGCACCATCAGTGCCACACCCTCCGATGGCTCAAAACCAGAGTCATAGAGCGGCTGAATAGCCCACCCATCGCCCTGACGACAACCCCACCAGCCCCACTCCACATCGAGCGTGGGTGCTGTGTCAGAAGTTGTCGCCGGCTTCGGAGTGAATACTTCTCGCAGACGGAAGAGTCGCGCATAGGGCGAGCGCAACATCTCCGCCACGCGGTACTGACGCGCCCAGCCTCGGCGGGCGAACTCCTCCTTCGCCTTATCGATAAACGACTCCGCACCACGACGAATATCGCGTGGGAGGAATGGCGGCTCGTGGTATTTTCTGTAATGCTCCACAACTGCAGAATCGACTGCCGCCAGGTGCAACAGCGTGGAGATCATCGCTATAGAGTAGTCGTCAATATGCCCGTCATACATCTCCACCCCACGCTCGGGATGCTGATACGCTGCCGTACCGATCTCGAGAGCCTTCTCGCCCGCAAAGCGCTCAACGAAGGCGGCATCCCAATCGATGGCGTGCTGACGGCCATCCTCACCCACGATTATATTCTCAGGCTTCAGGTCGCCGTGAGCCCGTCCCGATGAGAGAATCTCGGCTGCCAGACGGTCAAAACCTTGCGCCAGCAATTGACACTCATCGGCCGTTTGAGCCGAGGCTAAAGCCTCGTCGAGAGTGCGGCCCTCGATGTAGTCGGTCAAAAGACAATCAACCATTGCCGCGCGCCCCACGATGTTGTGAACGGTGAGCTCGCGCGGATGAAACTGCTCGCCATAGATTGCACCCAGACGCTCGTTCGGGCGCGTATAGCACTTGAGCATCTTGCGTCGCCCCTCGTGCCACACACGAAACGACACAGCGGCATTGCCCGTAACATATACGGGCCGTCCATCGTGTATCTCGGGCTTTATATCACGCAGCGTTCGCCACTCGGCATAGGGTGATGCTACGGCATCGACTATATCGGCAATTGTGTGCATATCAACAAAAAAGGCCGCCCGACTCTCGGTCAGGCGGGCCCTAAAAATTTCCTTTTTGCAGATTAGTGGCAGCAGTCGCAGCCCTCGTCGTGGCTCTCGCCGCACTTGCCACCCTCGCAACCGCTCTCACAGTCGCCTGAGCAACCGCAGTTGCAGCCGCCCTGTGATGCCAAATCCTCGGGAGTTACGTCGCGTACCTCGACAACCTCAACATCGAAGTTCAAGGTCTTGCCGGCCATCGGGTGGTTGAAGTCCATCTTAACGGTCTCCTCCGCAACCTCCTTAACTGTACCGAGCATACGATTGCCCTGAGCGTCGCTCATAGGAATCTGATTGCCAACGATAAGCAGGTTCTCGGCAACCTTGCCGTCGATCATAAAGATTGACTTGGGAAGATCGACAATTGCCTCGGGGATGATCTCGCCGTAGCCGTCGGCGGGAGCGAGTGTGAATGACACCTTCTCACCGGGCTCCTTGCCGATGATAGCGCCCTCGAACTTGGGCAGGAGCATACCCGTACCGCAGATGAACTGCAGGGGCTGGCCCTCGCGTGACTGGTCGGCAATCTGGCCATCAACGGTCAGAGTGTAGTGTACCGACACCATTTTTGCGTTTTCTACTTTCATATTTCTTTGGTTTTAGTTCAATTCGTTTTGTTTGAATCATACAAAGATACACACTTCGCGGAGAGTTACAAAATTTAGAAATGAAAAATTTTAACTATTTATCTTTTTTACATTGATGTTTGCAATGTAATTTATCATCGTATGCAACATATCGCGGTAATCAAAAATGCCGCACCTACAAAAACTCTACATTACAAAAAAGTGTTGTATATTCAACTTTTTATAATATTTTTGTGTAACTACCCGTTGAGTAGTAAACAGAATCTTACTAATTACAGTTATTACAATGAAAAAGCTAATCTTTATTTTGGCAACGATGTTGCCGCTACTATTCGTTGCGTGTAGCAACAAAGACGAAGCGACTCTCCAGAATGAAATTGTCGGTCTATGGGAATTGAGCAAAAAGTATATTCCTGAAGATAATCGTTGGTATTACGCCGAGGAAGACATAGATGAGTTGCACGAGGTAGAGTTCTACGATGATGGTTCGGGACAATTCAACAACTACTATAAATCGGGTATCGTTACCATTCCATTCTATTGGGTGATAGCCGACAAACAACTCCGATTGGTATTGAGTGAAAATAGCGAGAGCTATGAGGCTTATTGGTTAGAGTCTTTAAGCGGTAACGAATTGATATTGACAGGTGCCGACAACGCAACATCTTATTACAAGCGGAGGAAGTAATCAATTTCCAATATCAAATAAATAACAGCCTGCCCCGAACGGAGCAGGCTGAGTTATTTAAGGTAGATTCCCATCGCCTTGCTACGCAAGTCGGGGAATGACGTATAAATATTAATTTAATCTACGTTGCAGCAAACGAGGTTACGATCACCGTAGCCATTATCAATCTTGGTAACGTAGGGGAAGAACTTCGAGGTGCGAACCCAATCCAGCGGGAAGGCGGCCTCCATACGAGAATAGGGGTGTGACCACTCGCCAGCAAGCTCTACGGCCGTATGGGGAGCATTCACAACCACGTTATCCTTATCACCCGATGCGGCAGCAGCCTCGCACTCGCGCTTGATCTGCACCAGCGCCTCCATAAAGCGATCCATCTCGGCCTTGGGCTCCGACTCGGTAGGCTCGACCATCAAGGTCTCGTGTACGGGGAATGAGAGCGTGGGCGCGTGGAAGCCATAGTCCATCAGGCGGTGAGCGATATCGCCGCAGTCGATGCCGTAGTCCTTCTTGAAATTCGTGAGGTCGAGGATCATCTCGTGACCTACGCGGCCCGTCTCGCCCGAGTAGAAGGTGCGGTACTCATCCTTCAAGGCTGACGACATATAGTTGGCATTGACGATAGCCATCTCCGTAGCGTGACGCAAGCCCTCCTCGCCGAGCATCTTGATGTAGCCGTAGGTGATAGGCAGCAGCATTGCCGAGCCCCAGGGTGATGACGATACGGCAGTGATGCCATCCTCGCCGCCTGTAGCCATCACAGAGTGTGAAGGGAGGAACGGCTTGAGGTGCTCCGCAACGCAGATCGGGCCTACACCCGGACCACCACCGCCGTGAGGCATTGCGAAGGTCTTGTGCAGATTGAGGTGGCAAACGTCGGCACCGATATAGCCGGGATTAGTCAGACCAACCTGTGCGTTCATATTAGCACCATCCATATATACCTGACCACCAGCGTCGTGTACGGCATCTACAATCTCGCGGATGCGACTCTCGAATACGCCGTGAGTCGAGGGGTAGGTAACCATCAGACCGCACAACTCCGATGAGTGCTCCTCGGCCTTAGCCTTCAAGTCCTCAACGTCGATGTTACCGTTTGCATCACAAGCAACCGTCACGATCTTCATACCTGCCATAGCTGCCGAAGCAGGGTTCGTTCCGTGAGCAGATGCGGGGATGAGGATGATGTTACGATAGCCCTGACCACGGCTCTGGTGGTAGGCGCGGATGACCATCAGACCTGCGTACTCGCCCGCAGCTCCTGAATTGGGCTGGAGTGAGCAGCCTGCAAAGCCCGTGATCGTAGCCAGATCCTTCTCCAGCTCGGCGATAAGCTCGGTGTAGCCCTCGGTCTGATCGGCGGGAGCGAAGGGGTGCATATTCTGGAAGCCAGCGAGCGACAGAGGCTGCATAATAGCGGCAGCGTTGAGTTTCATCGTGCAAGATCCGAGCGAAATCATAGAGTTGGCAAGCGAGATGTCGCGCAGCTCCAACTGCTTGATATAACGCATCATATCGCTCTCCGAATGATACTTATTAAACACGGGCTCCGAGAGGATCGCCGACTCACGCTGCAGCGCAGCAGGAATCTTCATCTCTGCACCAATCTTTACCGCCTTAGCCTTCTTGCCCTTGGCCTCGGCGAAGAGAGCCACAACAGCCTCAACCTCGGCAGGGGTGGTAACCTCGTCAAACGAGAGGCGAACGAGACCCTCAGAGGGGTAATAGAAGTTGATGCCGGCGGCGAGTGCGATATCCTGCACCACGGCTGCCTCGGCCTCGACCTCCAATGTGTCGAAGATATCCTTATTGGTGAGCTTATAGCCCATAGCCTCCAAAGCCTCCTTAACGGCAACGGCCGACGTGTGTGCCGTCATAGCGGCACGACGCAAGCCCTCGGGGCCATTATAGATACAGTAGAAACCTGCCATCGAAGCCATCAGCGCCGAAGCGGTGCAGATGTTCGACGTAGCCTTCTCGCGCTTGATATGCTGCTCGCGCATCTGGAGCGACATACGCAGCGCCTTATTGCCCAGGCGGTCAACCGATACGCCGATGATACGGCCGGGGATGTTACGCTTGTAAGCCTCGCGGCAAGCCATATAACCTGCGCTCGGGCCACCGAAGCCCATCGGGCAACCCAATCGCTGGGTAGAACCAACTGCGATGTCTGCGCCCCACTCTGCGGGAGGAGTAAGCAGCGCCAGCGAGAGAATATCGGCATCGGCAGCAACCAAAGCACCTACGGCGTGAGCCTTCTCGGCAAAGGCAGCATAGTTGCGCACCTCACCCGTAGCCGAGGGATACTGCACCAACGCACCGAACTCCATACCGTTGAACTCGTAGGTCGAGTAGTCGTCGATGATAAGCTCGATGCCGAAGGGCTCGCTGCGAGTGAGCAGCACGTCGAGTGTCTGCGGGAATATATCCTTATCGACGAAGAGCTGGTTGCGGCCCTGCTTAACGGCCTCGCGCGAACGCAGAGCATACATCATAAGCATAGCCTCGGCAGCAGCCGTAGCCTCGTCCAGAAGTGAGCAGTTGGCAATCTGCATACCCGTGAGCGACATAATTGCCGTCTGGTAATTGAGCAGAGCCTCCAGGCGACCCTGCGAAATCTCAGCCTGATAGGGTGTGTATGAGGTGTACCACGCAGGGTTCTCGAATACGTTGCGGCTGACAACGGCGGGCACGGCCGTCGGGTAGTAACCCATACCGATGAACGAGCGCAGCTGGCGGTTGCGCGCAGCGAGCGAGGCAACGTGTGCCGTGAACTCATACTCGCTCATACCCTCGGGCAGGGCAAGCGGTTTCTTGAGACGAATCGAAGCGGGAATAACCTGCGAGATAAGCTCCTCGACAGACTCCACACCGATGACCTTCAGCATCTGGCCGAGGTCCTCCGAATTGGTGACGCCAATATGGCGATTCATAAATTTGTCAAACATTTTTCTTCTCTATTTATTTTGTTTTTGTTAGTTTTCGGGGTTTACTTGCCTTCCCTAAAATGCAATTTGGAATTCTGAGGAATTTTGAATTTTGAATTCTGAATTTTGAATTAGTACTTAAAACTGCTGCCGCCTACAAACTCTCGCAGAATAGATGTGGGCGGAATCTCATCCGTGTAGAGCGGGATGAAGTTGTCGAGGAACTGCAGCAGTCGTCTTGCCTCGCCATACTCGGGCTCCGTATTGGGCACCTCGCGCAGTATGGGCTCCACCTTGGGACGCAGGACCATAAGTTCGTAGAAGAGCGAGGTATTGAAGATCACATCGGCATTCTCCTGATAGGGGAAGATGTGTCGCTCCTCGCCTCGGCGCACACTCGGCCAACGACGCAGCGTAGCCAACGCATCGGCTCCGCGAGTGGCATAGTCGCGTGTGATGCGACGCAGGAGGCGGTTGTCGGTGGTTTGGATGCGTGTGAGGTTATCCATCGCCACGGAGGTAAGGCACGATGCGTAGATGCAGAACTTCTTATCGCGCGGAATACTTGGCGTAAGGCGCGGATTAAGACCGTGGATACCCTCCATAATGAGGATCGAATGCGGATTGAGTTTCAGCGGAGTATCGTGCCACTGGCGCGTACCTGTGATAAAGTCGTAGCGCGGCACCTCGACACTCTCGCCTGCCGTAAGACGCTCCAGGTCGCTATTCAGGAGCTCCAGATCGATAGCCTCCAGAGCCTCGAAGTCGTACTCGCCATTCTCATCCTTGGGCGTGCGGTCGCGATCGACAAAGTAGTCGTCGAGCGAAATCAGTACGGGGTCGAGTCCCAGGATGCGCAACTGCACTCCCAGGCGCTTCGAGGTGGTGGTCTTACCGCTCGACGAAGGGCCTGAGATCAGCACAACGCTTGCGCCACGCTCGTCGTGGGCAGCCTTGATCTGGTCGGCCATTGCGGCGACCTTCTTCTCGTGGAAGGCCTCGGCAATCTTTATCAGCTCGCTCATATCGCCATCTATCAGACGCTTATTCAGGCAACCAATCGTGGGAACGCCCATAATATCTACCCACTGGTGATACTCGCGAAAGACCTCCGACATCTTCTTCCAATGAACCCTCAGATCGAGCTGCGACGGATCAAGTCGCGTGGGCAGAGCGATATAGAAGCCCTTGTAGTAGGGGCGAATGTCGAACAGATGGATATAACCCGTATCGGGAGTGAGTGCACCGTAGAAGTAGCCCACCGTATTGTCGAGCGTGTACATATCGCTGTAAAGGCGTGGGCGGGTGTTCAGCAATTCGATCTTATCGTCGAAGCCGTAGCGCTCGTAGATGTCGTTAATCTCAGCCGTCAGCATACGGCGGCGGGTGATCGTGTAGCGAGCGTCGATAATCTGCTGCATATGCTCGCGCAGAGCCGTGAGCTCCTCCGTCGTAGGCTCCGAGTCGGCAAACTCACAGTAGAGACCTCGGCCCAAAGAGTGGCGAACGTGGAACTTGCGATTGCCGTAGAGATCGTACACCGCCTTCTGGAGAATGAACGAGATGGTACGCTGATAGACGCGGTAGCCCTCGAAGTGGGTGATGTCGATATAGCGCACGGTCATCGGCTTGAAGATGCGCATATTAAGCTCGCGAAGCGAATTGTTGACATAGGCCGCCAGGATCGGATAGGGAGCCTCGATAGGAATCTGACGTAGCACATCGAGCAAAGTCGAACCCATCTCGACCTCAAGCACGGTGGATGTATTCTGGCAAATTACTTTTACACTCTCCTGCATAATACGAAATCATTAAGGTGTGTAAAGATAAGCATTTTATTCGGAACTTCGCCCATCGGCGAGCGAAATAAATAAAATAAAAAAAAGAGAAGTTCTCTCGAACTTCTCTTCGTACCCTATGATATTCTATTCTCGAACAAGTACCTGCGTGACTTGGGGCGCATTTGGGAGTTGAGGGAGATTGTTCCCGACCCAAATAATATGCCGTGGATTGAAAAAATCGACAAATAATGGAAAAAAGTATTTACT
>JAFOEH010000147.1 GCA_017380275.1 Alistipes sp. | reverse complement strand
TTTGATGTTTGCCTCGGCAAGCATCGCCTTTGCCCCGAAAACAACAGCCCAAAACACCATAAACCGCGACTCACTGCCCGATGATGCCATCGTCGTTAAGCGCGTACCTCTGGAGTCGGGTCCCGCACTCGAATCTAAGGAGGATATACTTGTCGTAGACACGATTCCCTCATCAAGCGAGGGTCTTAACATCGTTCTCTACAACGACAACACCTGGCGATATGTTCGCAACCGCAACATCGACGTTCTGGACGAGACGGTTTATACGCAGGACTGGGATACTACCAAGATTCAGCCATACAACGTCGAGCTTAAGGATATCCCCATCTCGATGGTTATCGACTTGGTGGATTCGCTCAAGAGCTACCACTATCCCTTCAAAGGCCGAGTCACCTCGAAATATGGTCCCCGCCGTCGTCGTATCCATCAGGGTACCGATATCGACCTCGAGACGGGCGATCCCGTATATGCCACCTTCGACGGCCGCGTACGTGTTACCACATACGTTCGTAGCGGCTATGGCAATCTGGTCATCATCCGTCACGACAATGGTCTGGAGACCTACTACGGCCACCTCTCTGAGATCAGCGTCAAGCCCAACGAGTGGGTTACGGCAGGTCAGGTGATCGGTAAGGGCGGTAATACGGGCCGCAGTACGGGTTCACACCTCCACTTCGAGATGCGCTACAAGGGTCAGACCTTCGATCCCGAGCGCTTGATCGACTTCTCAACGGGTACACTTCGCCGCGAGACGTTCCTTCTGAAGCGTACCTACTTCAGTCCCTATTCTCGTTTCACACAGGATTTCGAGGAGGAGATTCAAAGCGACGAGGAGGATAAGAGAATCGCCGCCGAGGCTGCCGCCATCAAGTATCACGTCGTTAAGCGAGGTGATACGCTGGGCCGCATCGCTATCAACAACCACACGACCGTCACCAAACTTTGCCAGCTCAACGGCATTAAGAAGACTTCGGTACTGCGCATTGGCCAGCGTATCCGTGTAAGATAACAACTATGAAACGACTACTCTCTCTCGTTCTGCTCCTTTGGGTGTGGAGTGCTGCGGCACAATCCATCGCCCCGTCGGAGGCTCTGCGCCACTATATCGACAATGGCGACGACACCTTTGCGTGGCAGCTACGCGACTCGCTCGTTAAAGATGATGTTACGGCCTACCGCTTGCGTATGCGTTCGCAGACGTGGCGCGAGAAGGAGTGGATTCACGAACTCGTAATCTTCGTTCCCCGACATATCTCTCACCCCGAGACACTTATCCACATCTCGGGCGGAAGTGCCAACGAGCAGACGGGCGAGCCAAACTACCATAGTTGGGACGATACCCTCATCGGCTTTATGGGCGACATCGCCTCACGATGCCAGGCCCTGACGGCTATTCTGTGGCAGGTGCCGCGCCAGCCGCTCTATGGCGGGATGACCGAGGACGAGCTGGTCTCATTCACCTTCCACAACTTCCAGCAGGATCACGACTTCTCGTGGCCGCTACTCTTCCCAATGACCAAGAGCGCCATCCGCGCTATGGACGCCATCGAGGAGTTCTCTGCTCAGCGCCACCACGCCGTTCGCAGCAATCGCTTTGTGATGAACGGAATATCAAAGCGAGGCTGGACAACGTGGCTCACGACCGCAACCGGAGATGAACGTATCGTAGCCATCGCCCCGATGGTTATCGACATCCTGAATATGCCCGTCAGCGTACCTTACCAGCGCCATATGTTCGGCAGCTATAGTATTCACATTCAGGACTATGTAAATCTTGGACTTACGGAGGAACTCGTTACCCCTACGGGCCGCGAGCTTGTGGCAATGATCGATCCCTACTCCTACCGCAAGCTATACACCCTACCCAAGATGCTCTTCTTCGGCACTAACGACGAGTTCTGGACTGTCGATGCCGTAAAGAACTATATCGACGGGATCCCAGGCCCGACCTTCACCTCATACGTTACCAACGCAGGCCACAGTTTGGGCGACAAACGCGCCGCATTCAGCACCCTCGAGGCCTTCTTCAGCCAGACGATCGAAGGTCGGAAATATCCTCGCTTCGACTACTCAGCGAGTGAGCAGCAGGGTAGTGCAAAGCTCACTCTTAAGACTGACAAACGCCATCTGAAGGATATAATCATCTGGGAGGCTACCTCCACAAGCAAGGATTTCCGCCAGAGCAAATTCACGCCTACCCATCTCGGCATTTCGCACAAGGGCAAGGCGCAGGTCGATGTCGCTTTCCCTGCGGAGGGCTACAAGGCCTTTATCGTGATGGCCAAGTATGCTCACCCCAACGGGGGCGACGATTACAACATCACCACGCGGATGTTTACCGCCTCGCCCGATGAGCTCTTCGACGAGGAGTATATCCCCGAAATCAAGGTCGAGTTACCATAATAATAAAAGCCACCTTCGCGGGTGGCTTTTTTACTACAATAAGTTCTCTATCAACTCAAAAATTTCTTCATTAAAGTGCTGCCATCGCGCAACAATCTTACCCGCGTCATCAATCAGTACAAAGCAGGGTATCGACTCAACCTCATATCGATCACACACATTCGCAAGCTCATCGAAGAAGAGCCGCACCTCCGATTGCTCCTCGCTCAGCACCTGCGGATATGCGGTCAGCCCATACTTCTCAATAGCCCTTCGCCACGCCACCTCATCATCATCCGACGAGATTCCGATAATATGCAACCCTCGTTCACAATACTCCTCACGGAGTCGCTTCACATTTGGAATTTGCTCAATACAGGGCACACACCAACTCGCCCAAAAGTCAAGTAACAGATACCCTCCCTGTGATATGTAATCCGACATTCTGATCAGATCGCCACCTGCATCTACGCGCTCAAAATCCGATGCCCGCTCACCCTCATAACCTCCTA
>JAFOEH010000146.1 GCA_017380275.1 Alistipes sp. | reverse complement strand
GATATACTAAAAAATTGAACATAAACGAGCGTTTTTTGTGATTTTTTTGCGAATGCGGACGCGGTGGTTATTGGTTATTTACCTTGCGAATAAGCTCCTCGAGCTCAGAGATTGAGATTTTCTCCTCCTCAATCAGAGCCGAGACAACCTGCTGGTAGGAGTTCTCGAAGTAGCGCGTCACGACATTGCCCAACACACGCTTCGAGTACTCGTCCTGCGTGACGGTGGGGAAGTAACGATAGGTGCTGCCGAAGGATTCGTGACCGATGAAGCCCTTCGTTTCGAGCGTGCGTACCATCGTCGAGATGGTGTTGAAGTGCGGCTTGGGATCGTCGTAGAGCAATAGAACGTCCCTGACGAACATCGCTCCGTGTTGCCAGAAGTGCTGCATCAGCTCCTCCTCTTTGTTGGTAAGTTTCTGCATTGTCATAGTCTATCGGGGTTTGTTTTTCACAAAGGTAACTAAAAAATTTTCATTTGCAACTAATTTTATTAGTTTTTAAACTAAATAATTTAGTTCCGGCAAAAAAATAGCTCGTTCGGAGCGCTATACCTTAAATAAATAGGCAAAAAAAGACGCAGCCCTTGCGGACTGCGTCTTGCGCTTAATCTCTTACCCGTTGCTTAGTTAGCGGGGAACTCGGTGGGAGCCTCCATATTGGGGATGTCGCTCTGGGGCATTGCCTGAGTTGCTGAAGCATTAACGTGCTCCATCAAAGCCTCAGCATCCTGCTGCAAAGCACCACCAACCGGTGAAGCGCCATCCTTCATAGAGATGGTAGCTACAAGGCTCAACACTACGACCAGAGTGGCCAAAGTCCAAGTGGTCTTCTCGAGAATGTTTGCTGACTCACGAACACCCATAACCTGATTTGCAGCGCCGAAGTTGGCAGCCATACCGCTCTTGGGGTTCTGCACCAAGATGGCCAAAATGAGGATGATGCTCGCAACGAGAATCAATACGATACAAATTGAATACAACATAATTTTATACTGTTTTTAATTGTTACTATCTATGTTCGCGATAATCT
The DNA here is from genome assembly GCA_017380275.1 of Alistipes sp. The sequence continues at coordinate 17,519 of JAFOEH010000146.1, read as the reverse complement.
GTGCAAAGTAAATACTTTTTTCGGGATTTAGCAAACTTAATTTGCGATAAGTTTCTTTTGCCATATCTTTCAGCCCCTGAGCGAGGTAGACCTCGGCGAGCTCCTCGCTCACCATATCCTCCTCATCATCGATGTCGGCCGAGGTCACAATCTCTTGCTCGACCTCACCCTCTTCGGCCACTATACGACGGGGTTCCGCACGCAGAAAACGGTCGATAATATCATCCGACGAAAGGAATGTAAGACGCTCAATATCAATCTCTTTAACCTCTAATTGAGGTATCTCATAGAGAGCCTTCAAACTCTCCGCCGAGGCCTCCTGCACAGCCGTCTCGCTCGCACTTTCAGGCTGCCAGCGCTCCGTGCGGAGCAGGCCCTCAACAGCCTCCTGGGCTATCTCAATAGTGCCGTCAGCGGCCTCGATATTTTTTTGAAAATTTTTTCCCATATCACTACCAATTTGCTGCCGAAGCCATAAAAATGTCGGTTACGATCTGATCGACAATCTCCTGATCCAGATCGGATTGAATATCGGTCAGCAACTGCTGCGAGTCGTAATCGGCAAACTGCGAGAAGGTCTGCGAGAAGGATGCGTTGGGGTCGATCTTGTTGGTGAACTCCACGCGCACGGTGATCGTCAGTCGGTTCAGCTGCGCGTAGTTGTCGCTCGAAACCGATGCCGTGGTCGAGCTATAACCCGTGATCTCGCCCTCGAAAGCGAAGTCGCCATCCTCATTGACCATCTGCAACTTTGTCTGGCGCAGGAACTTATCGCGCAGAGCCTCAGTCAGCATCGTACTGAGCGTAGGCGACACCATCGGTGCATTATTTGGAAAGTATGCCACACTGAAGGTCTTGGCTGCATCGGGAATACTCGCACCCGAGAACGAATAGCCTCCGCGCATAAAGATACATCCGCTCGCGGCAAGGCCCACCACGATGAGTGCGAGGGCCATAAACTTTTTCGATATATTTCTCAGTATCTGCATCTTGCTATAATTTTCGTTAAATGTCGTCATCGGTAATTCCCAACTCCTTGATACGGCGGTAGAGCGTGCGCTCCGACATAAAGAGCTGACGCGCCGCATCACGCCTACGGCCATTGTTGCTACGCAGGGCGGCTACAATCTGTTCGCGTTGCATATCAGCCTTCGTGAGCTCCTTGTGCGTAACCTCCTCCACGACCTCGCTCTCGGCATAGTCGGCATTGCTAACGGCCGATGGGTGTACCACCGAGGATGAGGGCAGAAGTCCGATTACGTCAGCTGCCGGAGCAGTATGCACAGCCCCTGCCGAGTGCATCAACTCGCTCAGCATACGCTTCAGGTCGTTGATATCGCTGCGCATATCGAAGAGTATCTTATACAGCAACTCGCGCTCCGACGAGAAATCCTCTGCGCCACTACCCTTGCCTCCGATGGTCATCGTCGTGGAGGTGTTATAGGTGGGCGTGAGATACGACTGAAGCACCTCTGCCGTAATGGTTCGGCTACGCTCAAGCGCCGAGATCTGCTCAGCCACGTTCTTTAGCTGTCGCACATTGCCTCGCCAATAGTGGCTCTGCAGGAGCTGTCGCGCACCCTCATCGAGCTGCACGGCAGGCATCTTATATTGTACCGCCACATCGGCTGCAAACTTGCGGAACAGCAGAGGAATATCCTCCGGTCGCTCGCGCAGGGCTGGCACAGTGATGGGCACGGTGTTGAGTCGATAGTAGAGATCCTCGCGGAAGCGGCCCGACTGGATGGCACTCAGCAGGTCGTTGTTCGTGGCAGCCACGACACGGACGTTGGTCTTCTGCACTCGCGCCGAGCCTACACGCATAAACTCGCCCGACTGCAGCACACGCAACAATCGCACCTGCGTCGAGAGAGGCAGCTCGCCAACCTCGTCAAGGAAGATTGTTCCGCCATCGGCCTCCTCGAAATATCCCTTGCGAGCCTCCGTAGCACCCGTGAATGAGCCCTTCTCGTGGCCGAAGAGTTCCGAATCGATAGTACCCTCGGGGATAGCTCCGCAATTCACGGCTACATACTTAGCGTGCTTGCGTGCCGAGTAGGCGTGAATAATCTGTGGGAAGAACTCCTTACCCACACCACTCTCACCCGTAACGAGCACCGACAGATCGGTGGGCGCCACGCGCAGAGCCACGCTCAGGGCACGATTCATCGCATCGGAGTTGCCGATGATACCGAATCGCTGTTTTACCGACATTATATCTACCTCTGCCATCTCTTAATTTTCGTTGGGCGTAATATAATCCAAATCGGGGTTGCGCACACCCTGCTCGGCCGTAGCGGGAGCTACATCGTAGATCTGCTCATCGCTCGGATCTGCATAGAGATATTGCTGATTGCGCCAATTATTATAGAATCCGTAAGCCAACGCCAGCACAGCAATCACCGCTGCCACAATGGCAATCTTAATGATCAAATCGCCATTTGTGCTTTTGCGTTTTGCCACACCCTCACGGCCCGTAACCCTCTTTCGACCCTTGCCGTATCGCAAGCCCTTGACATAATCATCCTGCGGAAGGGGAGCAGATCGACGCTGACGAGGAGTTTCAATCATCTTCTCGGGCTGCGGCTCAGTCTCCGCCGGCTTCTCTATCGACGGTGCGGGTGCAGGAGTAACCTGTGACTCGGGCTCCTTGCGGGGAGCGATAGAGATCTCGATCTCCTCCTCGTCCTGCTCGACGGCAATTTCTGCTTGCGCCGCACGACGCGCAGCCTCGCGCTCGGCAATCTTGGCAGCAGCATTTCCATCGAGGTTCTCACCCATTACTGATGGGTTGTATGCAAACTGTAGTGTTCCATTGGCTCCGTTGCGCAACTCGCCGAAACCACTTAAGGGGCACACACCGTCCTTTTCGAGCTTGTCCTTAACCTCAAACACAAAGCGATCGACCACCCCAGCAGCCTCCAGTTGCGACACGCCACTACGCTCCAAGAGCGAGCGCAGTACGCCGTCATCAGTCTTTATCAGGTTGGAAAACAATACCGTCCGTCCCGCCTCCTTAACGATAAACGCACCGAGGTTGGGCACGACAAGACGCTTGTTACTCTCCAGATATTTCGAAATCAATTCTACAATCATCTTCTCACAATGTAAATTTGGGGTAAAATTACTATTTTTTTTCCAAAAAAAAAAGTGGTTTTTGCCACAGCAGCTTTTTCTGCCAATTCCTACCTTAAATATATCATAAAAACAAAAAGGGGCTGCACCCGGATTTGAGTGCAGCCCCAATATTCTTATAATGAGATTACTTTGTGACGGTGTAAGAGCCTGCGGTGTACTCCTTTGAGGTGGTCTCGCCGGGGAGTGTTACCGTGGCGGTTGCGCCCTCGGGGATGATGAACTCCCAGATCCACTTGTCGCCCTCGTAGCGCCATGCACTCTTGATCAGACCTGCAGCCGAGTTGTACACTGCTGTGATGTGACCCAGACGCTTGTCGGGCAGGGGACGCATAATGATATGCTTGAAGCCCGGCTGTGCAGGGTCTGCAGCGATACCTGCAGCGTTCTCCCAGATCCACTCGCATACGCAACCGTAAGCATAGTGGTTGAAGCTATTCATACCACGGGGACCCATACCCTTATCAACCATATATGAGTTCCAACGCTCCCAGATAGTGGTAGCACCATTGTCCACAGAGTAGAGCCAGCTGGGGTTCTTACGCTGGAAGAGAAGTTCGTAGGCGATATCTGCCATACCGTTCTCGGTGAGTGTAGCCATCAGGATTGATGTTCCCAAGAAACCTGTCTGCAAGCAGTTGTCGTGGTCGGCGAAGTTCTGACGCAGGCGTGCGATCATATCCTCCTTAGCCTTGCCATCGACCAGCTTATTCTTAAGAGCGAACAGGGCGGGAGTCTGCATCGTATTCAGGATAGCGGTCTTGAACGTACCGTCGGCATTGAGGAAGTTCTTCTTAATGTAATCCTTACCCTCCTGTGCGATCTGCTCGTAGCGAGCCACATCGCGGCCCGTAGCCTTCGCCATATCGACCATCATCGTAGCATCGATAACCCAGTACGAAGCACTCAGGTAGTTCCAATAGGTGATAGCCTCGGGCATAATCTTGCCGTTAGCGACGTGCAGACCACCGCAGGTCTCCAGAGGCTCGTAGCTGAGCCAGTCGGCCCACTGGTAGTTGCCATTCTCGGCAACGAGCAACTCGTGGTTATACTTGGTCTCGTAGATGTGGTTCAGGAAGAGATTCATCGACTCCCAGTTCTCGTCGATGATCTGCTTGTCGCCAAACTGCTTCCATACGGTCCAGGGCACGATGATACCTGCATCGGCCCAGCCCAGGCGCATCTTCTCGTTACCATACTGAGCGTAGGGAGCAACACCGGGGAAGCCACCCAACTCGTTCTGGCTGTCGCGCATATCGCGCATCCACTTATGGAAGAACTGAAGCGTATTAGCGAAGAACGTACCCGTCTCGGCAAATACCTGCGTGTCGGCCGTCCAGCCCAGACGCTCGTTACGCTGCGGGCAGTCGGTAGGAACTGAGAGGTAGTTAGAGAGCTGCCCCCAATAGGTGTTCGAGATGAGCTTATTGATGCTCTCGTCGCCCGTAGTGATTGTACCGGTCTCAAGATTCTCGGCAATAGAGGTTACGGGAATCGAGTGGATCGACTTGATAGAGACCTCGTCGGTAGCCGTAATAGATACAAAGCGGTAGCCGAAGAAGGTTGTGCGGGGGTGGTACGACACATACTTCTCGCCAGCACCGAACGTATAAGTCAGGATCATACCCGACTCGGCCATACGCAGATTCTCGCGGTGAACGCTACCCTCGGGGCCATCCATACCGCGTGAGCGAGCGCCATTACCATCGTTGAGAAGCTCACCGGGCAAGCAGGTCAAAACGGTACCCTCCTTTGCCTTGAACTCGAATGCGGGAACGGCAGCGCTGTTCTGGCCGAAATCGACTACCAGAGTCTCGCCAGCCTTGACAACGATCGTCTCGCCCGCAGCGAAGCGCTGTGAGATAACGATCTTGCCGGCCTCGTTCTCCTTTGCACCCTCAACATCCTTCCAAGTGTAGGCCTCTACGGGAGAGAGTGTCAAATCCTCGCGCAGGTAGATCTCAGCACCGTTTGTGGGGAGAATCTCGCCATTGAACTCGGTGTTAAGCTCGGGCTTTGAGAGTTTGTCAGCAACCTCATAACCCATCTTCTCGCGTGCGTCATACTCCTCGCCATCGAAGATTGCCGCGTGCTTTACGGGACCAGCTACGCCTGCCTTCCAATTCTCAAGATCTGTTCCGTAGAGCTTCTTCGAGCCATCGGCATAGGTCAGCTCCAGCACAGCGCGGAAAGCGGGTTTCTTGCCGTACATACCGTTGCGGGTAGAGGTCGTTACGATCTTATCGGCCCACCAACCGGGGGTAACCTGTGCCGAGAGGACATTCTCAGCGCCAGAGCCGGTGTTAAAGGCCTCGGTGATGTCGTAGGTGAACGAACGACGAGTCTTGCGAACATCGGTAAAACCGGGCTTGAGGAACTCGTTGCCTACGGGCTTGCCATTCACATAGATCTCGCAAACACCCAAACTTGTGGTCATCCACTTGGCCGAGGTTACCTTCTGCTCGTTCTTCAGAGTCGAGAGGAACCAGCTTGCGCCATCGGCTGCGCGATCACCCTCGGGGCGGCTCGTCAGAACGGGGGCATTGGCTGCCGAGATCCACTGTGCCGACTCCCACGCCGAAGAGTCCAATGCGTCGGTACGCACGCCCACCTCGGTGGCTGCGTTAGATGCGCATCCCACACCAAAAGCGACAACGATAGCTGCCGCGATGGCGGTCAAAAGAGAAAGTTTTTTAATCATAATCGTATTATTTAATTGAAAATTGTCGATTTATCCGCACAAAACAGGGTAATGTATAACAAAATTAGACATAAGAGGGCGATTTAGCAAATTTATTATCTAAAAATCCTCTCTCAGGCGGAGTGTCAGCCGACCAAAATGAGTATGTTTTATGGGCAAAAGGGAGAACATCGCAAAATTTGAGTATATTTGCAAAAGTTTAAGTAACGAAAAACAAGGAACTATGAGCCAACTTATCATACCTCACGACTACACGGCTGCGCTGAGTCTTCAGCAGACCGAGATTGCCATCAAGCAGATCAAGGATTTCTTCTTGAGCAGCATCTCAACCGAATTGCGTCTGCGCCGCGTGACGGCACCGCTGTTCGTGCTCAAAGGACTCGGTATGAACGATGATCTGAGCGGCACGGAGCGCCCCGTTACGTTCCCCATCAAGGATATGGATGAGGCGGAGGCCGAGGTGGTTCACTCGCTGGCCAAGTGGAAGCGCGTGACGCTGGCCGAGTATGAGGTCGCAAGCGGCTACGGCATCATCACCGATATGAACGCTATCCGCGCCGACGAGGAGCTGGATAACCTCCACTCCCTGTACGTCGATCAGTGGGATTGGGAGCGTGTAATGCCCGAGGACTGCCGCACGGTGGAGTATCTGAAGCGCATCGTTGAGCGAATCTATGGCGCTATCCTGCGCACCGAATATCACATCTGCGAGACCTACCCGCAGATCAAGCCCTTCCTGCCCGAGCAGATCACCTTCATCCACTCGGAGGAGTTGTTGCAGCGCTATCCCACCCTGACGGCCAAGGAGCGCGAGGATGCCATCTGCAAGGAGTATGGTGCGGTATTTATTATAGGTATCGGTTCGGAGCTATCGAATGGTGAGAAGCACGACAACCGTGCCCCCGACTACGACGACTACTCTACGATCTCGACTGAGACGGGATTGGCTGGTTTGAATGGCGACCTGCTGATATGGTATCCCATTCTGGAGCGCTCGATCGAGCTCTCGTCGATGGGAATCCGTGTAAACCGCGAGGCGCTGGAGCGCCAGCTCGCCGCGAGCGGCAAGGAGGAGCGCAAGAGTCTCTACTTTCACCGTCGCCTGATCGAGGGCTCGCTGCCGCAGTCAATCGGTGGAGGTATCGGCCAGAGCCGCTTGTGTATGGTCCTGCTCCACAAGGCCCACGTCGGCGAAACCCAATCGAGCATTTGGCCCGAACAGATGCGCGACGAGTGCCGCAAGGCAGGAATGACGTTGATATAATAAAAGTTGATACAACAAAAAAGGCTGTCCCGCAGGACAGCCTTTTTTCATTACTGTACGTTATATCCCGTGACGACAATCTTCGGGGTGGTGCCGCGCGTATCCTCGTCCTTGAAGCGGAACGAGATGCTCTTCTGCTCGCCCGGCAAGAGCGAGAAGTAGTTGTCGGAGTAGAATACGGGCAGAATCTGGTCGCCATCCTCCTCGCCGAGAAGATTGATGCGTACCATCAGTGCGGGGGTCTGCGAATTATTCTTCACTACCACCGTGCCGCTCCAGGTCTGCTCGCTTGTCTTCTCGATAGCAACAATCCGCTCCAGTTCAACCTTCGGCATCTGGCGGATGGCCTGATAGTTACCCTCCTCAGTGCCACGGATGTAGAAGTTATCCGAGATGACCTTGTCGCCCTCGCTGAGCCACAACTTAACGAAGTGTGCCGACGAAAGCGTCGCGGGGAACTCCAGCTTGAAGGGGCGATGGGTAGTATCCTCCGCGCTCGAAAGCTCGGCCGTCTTCTCCCACGCAACCGTGCCATCCATATTAATAAGTTGTGCCTTGGCCACCAATGCGGGGTGTGAGCCAGCACTATAATTTACAACTTCAATCTCGTCGGTAGCCGAGTTCCACTGAACGTGCAGCGGCTCGTTTGCCTTCTTCGATCCGAAGTAGGCTGCCGTAGGCTCGAAGTAGTAGTCGTAGGTCTGCCACACCATCGAGGGCCACGCGGGATGCGTCATCCACAGCAGCAGGCCCTTGCGATTCAGGCTTCGCGACTCGAACATAGCGCGATAACCGTCGTAGTTCACCCACTGTGCCAGCTCGGTGAACTCCTTGGCGCTCTGCGGCTCGCCGAAGCCCTTGGCGATGATGGCGTTGAACGACGATCCGCCCTGTGCGCCCTCCATCGTGTAGTCGTGCTGACCCCACTTGTTGCTCTGCGGCCAGAGATCCTCCTCCTTCAGCGTGCGAGCCAAGCTCTCGAAGTTCATCACGTTGGGCATACCGCGCTCGCTGTGGAACTTATCCTTGCCATTCTCGAGCGTGAAGTACTCCTTCGGCGGAAGGGCGCGGTAGGGGCCGTGGCCCGTTACCACCTCGTCGGCAGAGCTTGAGATGTAGTGTATGCCGGGGTGCTCGGCCCTCACGATGCGGCGCAGCGCCTTGTCGATGATCTCGGGCGGGAAGCCCTCGTTACGACCGCAGTAGAGGCCGATTGAGGCGTGGCTGCGGATGCGGCGAACGTAATCCTCCGCATTGGCGATGAACATCTCGTTATCGTAGGGGTTAGGGCCATCGACGGGGTTAGCCAGCCAGAAGTCCTGCCAGATCATAATGCCGTGGCGGTCGCAAGCCTCGTAGAGCTCCTCGTCGCCGATCTGGCCAACCCAGTTACGCATCATCGTGAAGTTCATATTGGCGTGGTGCTCGACCGCGATGTCGTACTCGCGGCCACGGTAGTTGAGGTTATTCTCGCCGAAGCCCCAGTTACCGCCTCGGCCGATGAAGCGACGGCCATTGACGAAGAGCGTGAGGATGCCATTGTTCTCGTTGAACTCCATCTGGCGCACACCAACCTTGAACTCCTTGCTATCCGATGACTTGCCATCGACCACGAATTCGAAGCGGGCATCGTAGAGATATGGCTCGCCATAACCCTTGGGCCACCACAGATTGAGTTTCTGCTCCTTGAGCTGAGAGAACTTTTCGGGAGAGAACTTCACCACGCGCTTCTCGCCCGCCGTGAGCGAAACCTCCTGCTCGAAGGCGATCTCGCCAATCGAGCCCTTCAGTACACCCTTGACGGGAGCCTCGGCGTGGTTCTGCACGAATATCTCGGGCGTGAGCGTAGCCTTCAGATCGGGCTGCGACAAGGAGGTCTGCACGAAGGGATCCTGCAGCGTCACGTCGCCCGATGTGGTTAGGTAAACGTCGTTGTAAATACCGATATTTCGGCCTCGGATGGTCGAGATCCAGTCCCAACCGATTGAGGCGTGGAAGGTGGGGTTGTCGGCACCGAGGATACCGCCGTTAAGGTCGGTGTTGTACTCGTACTTCTCCTTGATGGCACCGATGTGGGCGTTCTTCTCAATCTCTACGGCCAAGACGTTCTTGCCAGCCTTCAGAAGGTCGGTAATATCGTACTTGCCACGAATGAAAGCGCCCTCGATGCGGCCGATCTTCTTGCCATTGAGGAAGATATTAGCCTTCCAGTTCAGACCATCGAAATTTAGGAACACGCGCTCGCGGGCAAAACCCTCGGGCAGGCTGAACTCGTTGCGATACCAGAAATTAGAGTTGAAGAACGACTCCGAGATCTGGAAGATATTATCGGCATAGTTGGGGTTGGGCACAGCGCCCACGTTCTTATATGTGGTCAGCACCGTACCCGGAACGGTTGCAACGAGCCACTCCTTGGCATCGAAACCCTCTGAGGCGATTGCTTCGCCCGAAGCCTCAACCTCCGATGAGCGCTGCAGCGTCCAGCCGCCACCCATCAGGGCATACTTCTCTCCCTCGGCTGCGGGCTGCGCCTTAGGCTTTGCAACGAGGCCACCACGACCCCAAACTTCAACTTCGCTAAGTATGTAATTCTTATCTCCGCCCGACATCAAAACGCGAACATAGCGACCCTTGCCCTTGCTGGCAATCTCATCCACCGAGCCATCGGCTGCGGGAAGCGATGCGAGGTCATTCCACGTCTTGCCGTCGTCCGAGGTCTGGATCTGTCCCTCGGCAGGGCGGCTGATCCAATGCAGGCGGATTTTATCGAACGCGGAGTGGCTGCCAAGATCGACCATTACCCACTCCTCACCCGCCGAGGCGCTCATCCACGCGCTGGTGAAGTGCTTCGAGGGCATAAGTCCCACCTGCTCGCCGCCGCAGAAGAAATCCACAGCCGTGAATGTCCACTCCACAGCGCCCGCCATCTTCATTGCGAAGCGGTAGTAAGAGTACGGAGCCACGTTCTTCAGCGCAATCTGCTCCTCGAGCGTGCGGGTGTGATACTCGATCTTCTCGGTTTGCTTGTTGGGATCGGTCTGCACGACGTGACGACCAGCGCGACCAGGCAGATCTCGGCCCTCCAGTGCGCCAAGCTCAACCCACTCCGAGCCATCATTCGAGCCCATCAGGGCGATGCGGTAGCCAGCGCCAGCGGCCTTGTCGTCGTAGGCAACAGTTCCTGCGAAGGTGATGCGATCGACCTTCTCGGTCCAATTCTTCAGTCCGTATTGTATGTATGCCTCCTCGCCCTTGAGCGTATTTTTCGAGAAGGGGCCGCCATCGAGCGTCCACTCCCTCTCGCGCAGACGCACCTCACCTTCGTGGGTGGTCAGGTGGAGATATTGAGGCTCCTGAGTGGCAACAACACCATCGGTGATAAGCTGCGAAGTGAGGTTGTAGTCGTAGCTCGACGAGTGGTAGGCCGTGCGACGCAGGGCGATGTTGCGGTAGGTCTCCGCATCGGGCACAAGTTCAGGCGAGGGGTCCTCGGCCGGCGAGCCCGGATAGAGGCCGATGCCTCGGGTGTAGTAGTCAGATCGCTCCGTCCACTCTGACTGTCCGCTTCGACAAGCCGAGCAGAGAACGGCAACCAATACCACCATAAGGGTGTAGTGTAATGAATTTTTCATAACAGGTTGTATTAGTGTGTTTTAGCTTAAAATCCAAAGAAGCAGCTGATGTATAGCATACAATGATCCTTAACACCGGCTGAGCGAGCATCGTGGTAGCGCAGATTGGGCGAAATCTTTACCCACTGGCAGGGGAGAATCTCCACGCCGGCCATATATGTCGCCTCGTCCTTCTCGATGTTCCAATCATCCTTCGACCATAGGTTATCGTAACGAGCAAAGGCATTCACGCGGCCGCCCAACTTGACGGTGGTATAGAACGATACGCCCGCGAGGTTGTGATCCTTGACGTTGCGGTAGTTCTGCATCGAGTTGAACTCGCCCGCGATGGAGAAGCGCTCGTGCTTGTAGCCGGCAAAGAGGGCGTAGTTGTAGATATTCTCGGCGTGATCGACTCCACCTTCGTTTAGCGAGCCGTAGAGACGCAACGTCAACTCTTTGGCGGGGTTCAGCGTCAATCCCACGCCATATTGCAGACCGTCGTGGAGCTGAATCTTCTTATAGCCCTCGCCATTGACTATAATCACATCGCCCGAGAGCCAGTCCGTAAACTTATACGAGGCCGAGAGTCCAAGATCGGCACTGCTGCCGAACTTGTAAAAGTCCTGAAACACCATCTTCATATAGCGGTAGCCCCAGAACGACTCCTGCACCTTGAAGCTCGTGGTCGAGATAAGGCCGCCGTTGAGCGTCAGGCGGTTGTGCTTCCAGCTCACCTGCGCATTCTTGATGTATGCGATGCGCTCCAGATCCTCTACGTCGCCCGAACGACCTATATCCATTACTGCCTTGAATTGCAGGCCGTTAGGCATATCGTACTGATAACCGAAATAGCTGCGGTCCATCGCAAAGCCGCGTGTATCGTTGGCCGAGCCGAAGCCCGTATGGAAGTTTCCGAAGACGTTGATTATGGCCTTGCCGCGTGGCTGTTCGTCGCTCTGTGCCGAGGCTGCGTGCAGCGCCAGCAGGCTAAGGCCGAGTGTAAGAAGTATCTTTAATCGCATCATAGTAGTTTTATAGGTCGTAAAAAATAGTTGTTAAAGTTACGAATTAATATTTTAGATTTAAAAGCTAACGGCCTATTTTCTAATTTTTTTGTTCCGTTGGCAATAAAATCTTATCTTTGTGTAGTTCAAAAAACGTAAAATTATGAAAATAGCAGTTCCTACAAGAGATGGCCACGTCGATGACCACTTCGGCCATTGTGACCACTATACGATTTACACAATCGAGGATAAACAGATCCTCTCACGCGAGGCCCTGCCCTCGCCGCAGGGTTGCGGCTGTAAGTCGGGCATTGCCGCCGACCTGCAGCAGATGGGCGTAGAGGTGATGCTCGCCGGCAGTATGGGCGAGGGCGCACGCTCGAAGCTCGAGGCGCACAACATAAAGGTTTTAAGAGGCTGCAAGGGCGATATTGACGCTGTTGTCAATGGCTACCTTCTGGGCTTCATCCTCGACTCGGGCGAGGGTTGCAGTGCCCACGGCGAGGGCCACGAGTGCCCGGGGCACTAATATGGCGCGGAATTTGCACCTCTCGATGAAAACAATTTGATTATGGCAACAAAGTTTTATAAGTGCCGCCATTGCGGCAATGTGATCGAGAAGGTGGTGGATTCGGGTGTTAATGTGGTATGCTGCGGCGAGCCGATGGAGGAGCTTGTGCCCAACACCTCGGACGGTAGCGGCGAGAAGCACGTTCCTGTGGTTAAGCACCTGGATGATTGCAAGATCGAGATTAAGGTAGGTAGCGTGGCGCACCCGATGACCGAGGAGCACCACATCGCCTTCATCTACGTTGAGACCGAGCACGGTGGCATACGCATCAATCTGAAGGATCGGCCCGAAGCCGTTGTCTGCATCTGCACGGATAGCCCCGTAGCTGTGTATGAGTATTGCAATCTGCACGGGCTGTGGATGACGGAGCTTTAATGGCTCATTAAAAATAACAATGTGCAACGATTTAGGTCGTGCGACGCTGCTCGCACGACCTTTTTGTTTATGCGGGTTTGTGGCATTTTATGCAGTTTGAACAGCAAATGAAGATAAATTTTGCCTAATAATGGTATTTTTTAGAAGATAATACCTATATTTGTAAATGAAAATAAATTGGGGTAGTGTGAGCCGTCGGAAATGAGTTTTTCGGGAGGAGTAGCTATCGCCCCAACTTTTTTTGAAATCTATATTAACCAAATAAAACTAAAACTATGAAGAAGACACTTTCTACTTTGATGCTTGTTGCTCTGGCTACCACAGGCGCTATGGCACAGGCAAAGCCCGCTGAGGAGGGCTACAAGTTCACCGTTGTAAAGGAGAACCCCGTTACCTCGATCAAGAATCAGGCAAGCTCAGGTACCTGCTGGTCATACTCTTCGATCTCATTCCTCGAGTCTGAGGCTATCAAGAAGGGTGCGCCGAAGGATATCGACCTGGCAGAGATGTTCCCCGTATGGATGGGTTACTCGGATAAGGCTGAGAAGTTTATCCGTCTCAATGGTTTCCTTAACTTCGCTCAGGGTAGCTCATTTGGTGATGTAATCTACACCTTGAAGCACTATGGTATGTTGCCTCAGGCCGAGCTGGAGGGCTTGAACTATGGCGAGACCTTGAACAAGCACGCGGAGATGGAGTCTGCAATGAAGGCTTACCTGAATGCTATCAACGCTAACCCCAACCGCAAGCTCTCAACGGCTTGGCACGAGGGCTTGGAGGGTATTCTGGAGGCATACCTGGGCGAGATTCCCGAGACATTTACCTACGCTGGCAAGCAGTACACTCCCCAGTCATTTGCTAAGGATTTCTTGAAGCTCAACGCTGATGACTATGTTTCAATCACCTCGTTCACTCACCACCCCTTCTACTCACAGTTCGCAATCGAGGTTCCCGACAACTGGCGCTGGGACCTTTCGTACAACCTTCCTTTGGATGAGATGATGCAGATCTTCGACTACGCTATCGAGAACGGCTACACCGTAGCTTGGGCTTCGGACGTAAGCGAGGCTGGTTTCAACCGTCAGGGTTTGGGTATCGTTCCCGATGTTGAGGGCAACCGCAAGGAGGCTGGTTCGGATGAGGCTCGTTGGATCGGCGTATCTGCAGAGCAGCAGAACGCAATCCTGAACAACACCAACGCCCCCGGTAAGGAGCTCAAGATCACTCAGGAGTTGCGTCAGGAGGGTTACGATAACCGCACCACTACCGACGACCACGGTATGCACATCTACGGTATTGCCAAGGATCAGAACGGCACGAAGTACTATATGGTTAAGAACTCTTGGGGCGAGACCGGTAAGTACAAGGGTTTCTGGTATGTATCGGAGGCATTCGTTCAGTACAAGACCCTGAACATCGTAGTTAACAAGAACGCGATCCCCGCTGCTATCCGTCAGAAGATGGGTTTGTAATCAATGCTCAACCTTAGTTAGGTATGAAGAAGATATTTTTGATGGCCGCTATGCTCTGTGCTTGTACTGTCGCTTCGGCGCAGTACAAGTACGAGTTCACGGATGTGAAGGTAAATCCCGCTACGCCCGTTAAGAATCAGGCGAGCACGGGTACCTGCTGGTGTTTCGCTACTGTGTCGTTCCTTGAGTCGGAGCTGTTGCGTATGGGCAAGGGCGAGTACGATCTCTCGGAGATGTTTATCGTGCGCAACAACTACATCCGCCGTATGAATGACAACTACCTGCGTCGCGGCCGCGGCAATGTAAGTCAGGGTAGTATCGCCCATATGAATATCTGGGTGATGGATAATGTAGGTCTTATGCCCGAGTCGGCATACGACGGTATCAACTACGACTCGCCCACGCACAACCACGGCGATTTGTCAAAGTGGGTTAAGACGGTGAGCGACGCTGCTGTTGAAATGAAAAAGCCTCTGCCCGCCGAGATTACCAATGGTGTCCTGGACGCTTATCTTGGCGAGGTGCCCGAGACCTTTACCTATAATGGCAAGGAGTACACCGCTAAGAGCTTCGCCGAGAGCCTGGGCCTCAAGGCTGAGGATTATGTCGAGCTGACCAGCTTCTCGCACCACCCCTTCTACGAGCTCATTCCCGTTGAGATCCCCGATAACTGGGACCACGCGATGATGTATAACCTCCCGCTCGATGAGTTTATGAAGGTTATCGACAACGCTATCAATACGGGTTACACGGTGACTTGGGATGGCGACGTGAGCGAGCCGGGCTACGCCTTCCAGCACCACGTTGCTGTGAATACCGACGAGGATCTGCGCAAGGCACAGACCCTCACAGCAAAGGCTGTCGAGAAGCCCGTAACACAGCAGAGCCGCCAGGCTACGTTCGAGAACTTCACCACTACGGATGACCACCTGGAGCACATCGTAGGTATTGCGAAGGATCAGGACGGAGTGAAGTACTACAAGGTGAAGAACTCGTGGGGCACACAGCGCAATGGCACAGGCTACCACTACTTCTCTGAGGAGTACGTCAAGGGCAAGACTATCTCGATTCTGGTTCACAAGAACTCAATCCCGAAGGATCTGCGCTCGAAGCTCGGAATCAAGTAAGGTTACCTTATATTTATAGAAAGAGTCTATCTGCATCTGCGGATAGACTCTTTTTTTGTCGAATAGTGTTGGGTGAGGCGGAGGATTTAGTAAATTTGCAGTTGTGATAAAATTTGTAAGCAATGAGACTTTACGATGTGATACGACGATATTTGTTGTCGATAGTGGCTATGACGAGTGCGATGCTGCTGGCTGTGGCGTGCGCTGGGCAGCGTGTGGGGATTGATGAGTTCTCGCAGACGGTCTATTCGCCGCGCTATGCGTTGGGCTTTGAGATCGTGGGAGCCGAGGGTCGAGCCAGCACCATTCTCCTCTCGCACAATCCGTGGCAGGGTGCCGAAGATGTCCAGACGGCGCTCTTCATTGCTCGCGATGGTGAGCAGCCGCCCGCAGGATTTACGGGGCAGGTGGTGTCGGAGGGTGTCGAGCGAGTGGTCTGTATGTCCTCGACGCACGTCGCACTGCTCGATGCTGTTGGCGCGGTGGAGAGCGTGGTGGGCGTGTCGGGTATCGACTTTGTGACCAACGAGTATGTGGTGGCCAACCGCGACAAGGTGCGCGATGTGGGTTACGACAACAGCGTCGATTACGAGATGGTTGTGGCGCTCGATCCCGATGTGGTGCTGCTCTACGGCGTGACGGGGGCAAGTCAGATGGAATCGAAGCTCCGCGAGTTGGGTATCCCCTTCGCCTACATTGGCGAGTATGTCGAGGAGGTGCCGCTCGGCAAGACCGAGTGGATGGTGGCCATCGGCGAGATTGTCGGTCGTCGTGCGGAGGCCGAGCAACTCTTCAACCAAATTCCCGAGCGGTACGATGCACTGCGCGAGATGGCGGCATCGGCAACGACACCCAAACCTAAGGTTATGATCAACACTCCCTATGCCGATTCGTGGTTTATGGCCTCGGCGACGAGTTACGTCGCGCGACTGATTGCCGACGCGGGTGGCGATTACCTTTATAAGAAAAATACCTCGAACACCTCGCTGCCGATTGATTTGGAGGAGGCTGCGTTGCTGGCATCTCAGGCCGATGTGTGGATCAATGCGGGTAGTGTCGCAACGCTGGAGGATATGCGTGCCGAGTACCCCAAGTTTGCCGATATGCGCTGCGTGGAGCAAGGGCATATTTTCAACTTTGATCGACGGATGAGCCCGCGCGGCGGTAACGATTATTGGGAGTCTGGCGTGGTACGGCCCGATGTGGTGTTGCGTGACCTGATAAAGATTTTCCACCCCGAGTTGATGGAGAACGAAGAGTTTTTTTATTACAGAAAATTGGAATAGAGTATGGATTTGACCTATCGTGCCGAGGATTTCACCCGCACTATTACCGTTGCCGACTACGTCGAGCGTTTCCGCGATGCCGAACGTTTTGCCGCTTGCTGCCGCGAGTGCGGCAATTACAACCGTAGTTGGTGCTGCCCGCCGTTTGATTTCGATGTGGAGCCGCGACTGCGCGGGTATAAGAATCTGTTGCTCATAGCAACTGTAATAACCCCCTGCTCGCAGGGACTTCCCCTTGCCGAGTCGCGCACGCTGTTGCGCCCCGAGCGGGTAAGGTTGAACAATCGACTGCATCAACTCGAACTTGAGCATCAGGCTTTGGCCGCCTCCTATGTCGGTAGCTGCCTCTACTGTCCCGAGGGAAGCTGTACCCGTCCATCGGGAGGCGAGTGCCGCCACCCTGAATTAGTGCGCCCATCACTCGAGGCCTACGGCTTCGACATCGGTCGCACGACGAGTGAACTATTCGGCCTGGAACTGAAGTGGGGTAACGAGGGTCGAATGCCCGAGCGATTTGTGCTTGTCTGCGGGCTTTTCCATAATGCCGAGAGCGTAGAGTGGTAGCCAATCCTTTATATATTATATATAGGTGGGTGCGAAAATGAGTTTTTTTTTACTTTTTGCAAAAAAAATGTTTCAATTGTTTTTTTCTTAAGGAAAGAGTAATTATATTTGCACTCGATTTTCCGACTTTGACAATCGAAGCGGATAATCACCGTTCTTTGAATGTGCTAAAGTAGGGCACTAAATTGCAAAAATGTGAGAGAAATGAAAAAAAATCTCTCAAAAATTTGCAAATATAAAAAATATCCCTACCTTTGCATCCCGTAAACGGTTGAAATGCCGATGTAGCTCAGTTGGCCAGAGCACGTGATTTGTAATCTCGGGGTCGTGGGTTCGAATCCCTCTGGAGGCTCATTTTGTAAAATTGGGGAGATTCCAGAGTGGCTAAATGGGACTGACTGTAACT
>JAFOEH010000145.1 GCA_017380275.1 Alistipes sp. | reverse complement strand
TACGATGTTCTCATAAAGCTCAATGTAGCGGTCTGTAATGCTGTTTACGATATCCTCAGTCATCTCGGGTACCTGCTGGCCCTCCTGACCCTGGAAACCGTTTGCCATCAACCACTCACGAACGAACTCCTTCGAGAGCTGCTTCTGCTTCTCGCCTGCTGCAAGGCGCTCCTCGTAACCCTCGGCATAGAAATAGCGAGATGAGTCGGGGGTGTGAATCTCGTCCATAAGGTAGATTACGCCATCCTTCTTACCGAACTCGTACTTAGTGTCAACCAGGATAAGGCCCATCTTGGCAGCAATCTCAGTACCACGCTGGAAGATGGCGCGGGTGTAGGCCTCCAGCTTCTCATACTCTTCACGGCTTACCAATCCCTGCGCGATGATCTCCTCCTTCGAGATATCCTCGTCGTGACCCTCATCGGCCTTGGTCGTAGGGGTGATGATGGGCTCGGGGAAACGCTGATTCTCGACCATACCGTCGGGCATTTCAACACCGCAGATAGTGCGCTTACCAGCCTTATACTCTCTCCAGGCGTGGCCTGAAAGGTAACCGCGAATAACCATCTCGACCTTGAAAGGCTCGCACTTGTGACCTACCGTTACCATCGGATCGGGTACGGCGATTTTCCAGTTGGGAAGGATGTCCGTAGTTGCATCGAGGAACTTGGCGGCGATCTGGTTCAAAACCTGACCCTTGAAGGGAATACCCTTGGGCAGAACTACGTCGAATGCCGAAATACGGTCTGACACAACCATTACCAAATACTCATCATTGATGCTGTAAACGTCGCGAACCTTACCTACATAGTGGCTCTGCTGACCCTCGAAACTAAAGTTTGTCTTTACAATTGCTTCCATAGCTATTATTTTTTGTTTATTCTCTTGCGTACTGTGTGGCTGTCGCAAAATGGCAACAACCGACCACAAAGATAGTGATTTTTATTGATCAATATCCCATAAGAGCTATTTTTTAGATATCGAAGGATAACGCAAGGAAGAAATAATTATATTTGCAAGGGTAAAATAAGGTTAATGATCCTGTGAGGAGAGTATTTATGGGAACGACAAATAACACATCGCAAGCATCTGTCGCTGCACCGCGCGAGAGGCTTTGGAACAGCAACTATCTGAAGGTCTGGACGGCAAATTTTATGATCTTCTTCTCGTTTATGCTCCTTACGCCGCTGCTGCCGTCATATCTGAGCGACACGTTCGGGGCAGATAAGCAGACCATTGGTATCGTGTTGTCGGGTTATACACTGACAGCGCTTTTGATTCGCGCGCTGAGCGGATATATGGTCGATAGCTTTCCGAGACGGGTGGTGATGGTGGCGAGTTATATGCTCTTTGCCCTATTTTTTGCAGGATATTTGGCGGCGGGAACACTGATGTTGTTTGCCATTGTGCGCACGCTGCACGGCGCACCATTTGGGGCGACGACCGTGTCGAACAGTACGGTGGCGATCGACGTACTGCCCGCATCGCGTCGAGCCGAAGGAATTGGATATTATGGACTTAGCAACAACATAGCGACGGCAATCAGTCCTACCGTTGCGCTCGTTCTATTCGAGCACTACGGCAATTACGATATGTTGTTCTGGTTGGCCTTCGTAACCTCGCTCGTGGGATTGGCCTGCACAGCTTCGGTCAAACATCGCAAACGCGAGGTGGTAAGAGAGCGCAAGGCACTCTCGCTCGACCGCTTCATTCTGCTGAAGGGCTGGCGTCAGGGAGCGGCAATGATATGCTACTCATTCTCATACGGAGTACTGGCGACATACATCGCAATTTACGGCAAGGATGAATTGGGTATCACGGGCGGAACAGGATTGTTCTTTATGCTGCTGGCGATCGGTCTGATTCTGTCGCGCTTGGTCGGCAGTCGCACGTTGCGTCAGGGCAAGGTTACGCAGAATGCCACCATCGGAACGGCCATTTCGCTCGTCGGATATCTGCTCTGTGCAGCGGTGCATAATCACTGGGGATATTACGGAGCGGCGCTGATCATCGGCTTGGGTAACGGACATATGTTCCCTGCCTTCCAGACGATGTTTATCAATCTGGCGGAGAACTCACAGCGCGGAACGGCAAATTCGACACTACTCGTATCGTGGGATATAGGTATCGGCTTAGGTATTCTTGTCGGAGGAATTGTGGCTGAGCACGTTGGTTATCACGCGGCATTCTGGACGGCGTGGGGAGTCAATCTGGTTGGTGTTACGACGTACCATCTGCTGGCGAGAAGGCATTTTATTGCCAACAAATTGCGTTAAATAGATTATAGTTAATTTCGAATTCTTTTTATAAAAAGAGATATTATGAGCAATTGGAAAACAGAAGCCGTCATACTGGCTATCGGAATGGCAGCATTAGGGGCACAAATTGAAGATGGCATCAATGATTTCGTAGCCAAAGATCGTGTAGTAACCGTCAAGGGATTGGCCGAGATGGAGATTCCTGCCGACAAGGTAACGTGGCCACTAATGTATAAGGAAGTGGGCGACGACCTCTCTACGCTATACAACAAAATAAGCAATACGAATAAGGCTATCGTTGATTTCCTGAAGCAAAAAGGTATCACCGAAGATGAAATCAGCATCAATGCCCCCGAGATCATCGATATGCAAGCCGAGCGATACGTCGGCGAAAATAAGAGTTACCGATACAATGTAACAACTGTTATCACCGTCACCTCAAACAAAGTCGATCTGGT
>JAFOEH010000144.1 GCA_017380275.1 Alistipes sp. | reverse complement strand
CTTTTCACTACCTTTGTCGTGCGGTCGGAGCATTTCGTCCGCCAAAGGGTGCGAAGGGCCTCGCGAGGAGGCATTTTTCAGCTGTTTGCGGGGGGCCGAGGGGCTCGGCGCAAACGGTGTTTTTCGCTCTATCGACCAGCCCGAGCGCCACCTTAACGATTGAATAATAAATAGTTACAGATATGGGATTTTTTTCACTGATGCAAGAGTTGGCCATCGACCTCGGTACGGCCAACACGCTGATTATCTACAACGGCAAGGTTGTAGTGGATGAGCCTTCGATCATCGCTCTGGAGTTGCAGACGGGCAAGGTCAAGGCCATCGGTACCGAAGCAAAGAAGATGGACGGTCGCGTAAACCCCAACATCAAGACCATCCGCCCGCTCAAGGATGGCGTGATTGCCGACTTCAAGGCCACGGAGTTGATGCTGCGCGGACTGATCAAGAAGGTGCGCACCACATCGTCGATGTTCTCGCCCTCGCTGCGTATGGTAATCTGTATCCCCTCGGGATCGACCAACGTCGAGATTCGCGCCGTGCGCGACTCGGCCGAGCACGCCGGAGCACGCGACGTATATATGATTTTCGAGCCTATGGCCGCTGCGCTGGGTGCAGGTCTGGACGTTGAGGCGCCCGAAGGAAATATGGTCATCGACATCGGTGGCGGTACGTCCGAGATCGCCTGCATCTCGCTGGGCGGTATCGTATGCTCGGAGTCGATCAACGTGGCGGGTGATGTCTTCACCACCGATATTCAGAACTACGTTCGTCAGCAGCACAACATCCGCATCGGTGAGCGCACAGCCGAGGAGATCAAGCACGCCATCGGCGCTGCCATCCCCGAGCTGGACGACGAGCCCGAGGATTTCGTGCTGACGGGTCCCAATATGCTCACCGCGCTGCCGCAGACCGTGACGCTCTCGTACAACGAGATCGCCTACGCGCTGGAGAAGTCGCTCGTGAAGCTCGACGCAGCACTTATGACCGTGCTGGAGACTATGCCCCCCGAGCTCTATGCCGACATCGTGAAGAACGGCATCTACCTGGCCGGTGGTGGTGCCCTGATCAAGGGCCTCGACAAGCGTCTGTCGAACAAGTGCGGCCTGCCCGTACACATCGCCGAGGATCCCCTGCGTGCTATCGCTCGCGGTACGAGCATCGCGATGAAGAACGTCGATAAGTTCTCGTTCCTGATGCACGGCGAATAATTAAGACTGTTTCATTCACTGAGATATAAAGTTTGTGCCCTCGGTCGCTCCAGCGGTCGGGGGCACGATAGTAGTGCAAGTAGATGTATAAACTCATAGAACTCATACGCCGAATATATGTCGTGCTGCTGTTCCTCCTGATCGAGGCGGTGGCGCTGAACTTCTATGCCAACTCTTCGCACTACACCGAGGCCAAGATCCTCTCACACGCCAACACCGTGGCGGGATGGATGCAGAACACCGTCTTCAACGTCAAGCACTACTTCACGCTGCGCAGCGAAAATGAGATGCTGGCTCAGCGCGTGGCTGAGCTGGAGAACACCCTAACGCGCTACCGTGAGCGCGAGGAGCAGATCGAGACCGACACGATGTCGATGTGGCAGATGGACTCGACGCTGATGGTGGGCCTGGCCGAGCGACGTTACACGACGGCCCGCGTGGTGGGCAACACCATCCACCACGACCGCAACTACCTGACTCTCAACCGAGGCCGTCAGGACGGTGTGGTGGCCGAGATGGCGGTGGTGACGCCCGACGGATGTATGGTGGGATATGTGATGGAGTGTTCGGACAACTATTCGGTTGTGATGTCGATCCTCAACACGGGCTTCCACACCAGCGGCAAGATTCGCGGCGACGAGCACTTCGGTTCGATAACGTGGAACGGCCACTCGCCCCACCGCGTGCAGATGACCGAGCTGACGAAGTATTCGGAGTTTGAGATCGGCGACGAGGTGGTAGCCTCGGGTCTCTCGCACTACTTCCCCGAGGGAGTACGCATCGGATATGTCGAGAGCCGCACCGAGAACGAGAACCACACCTCGCTCGATGTGGAGCTGCGTCTGGCGGCCGATATGACACGCCTGAGCAACGTGGTGCTGATCGAGAACAACAACATCGTCGAGATTACATCGCTCGAGAAACTTACAGAGAAGTAAAATGCAAAAGAGTCTATTATATATCGCAGCCTTCATCGCGCTGGTGCTGTTGCAGATCTTCCTGATCGACAACATCGCCCTGAGCATCTATTTCCATCCGCTGGTCTATGTGGCCTTCGTCATTATGCTGCCGCTGGATATGAAGCACGTATGGGTGCTGCTTCTTTCGACGCTGATGGGCCTTACGATCGATGCGCTGACGGGTATGGCAGGCGTGAATGTGATAGCGACGGCTGCCGTAGGATTCCTGCGCCCCGCACTGCTCAACACCGCCGTAGGCCACTCGACAGCAGCCGACGACACCATTCCGGCGCTGCACCGCCTATCGACCAAACACCTGGTGTGGTTCATCGTGCTGGTGGTTGTGCTGCATAGCGCGATCTACTTCTTTATGGAGTCGCTATCGCTGAGCAACGCCCTGCATACGCTCCTGCGTCTGGCGGTGAGCGACATCGTGGCCATCGCCCTTATCTGGTATATCATTAAACTCTTCACCGAAAAAATCATAACACGCTAACCCAATGGCAAGAAAAGAGGAATATACACGTCGCACGATACTACGCTATATCGTGCTGCTCATTTTCGGCGTCATAGCCTGCCGCGTGGCCTACATCCAGCTCTTCGACTCGAGCTACAAGACGCTGGCCGCAGGCAACGTGTTGCGTTACGAGGTGCAGTATGCCCCGCGAGGTGAGGTGCTCGACCGCAACGGCGAGTTTCTGGTGCAGTCGATGGAGTGCTACGACCTGATGGTCATCTACCGCGACCTGCCGAAGGAGGGTTTCGATACGACGCTGCTCTGCTCGCTCATCGACCTGAGGGAGGAGCGAATGGTGCAGAAGCTCAAGGATGCGCGTATGAGTCCGCGAGCACCCGTTCTGGTGACGAACTTCGTGAGCAAGGAGGCGAAGCTACGCTTCGACGAGCATAATTTCCAGGGCTTCCACACCGTACAGCGCAACGCCCGCCAATATCCGCGAAAGATTGGCGGCAACCTGCTCGGCAACCTGGGTGAGGTGAGCGAGAACGACATCAAACGCAGCGAGGGCGAGTACCGCGCGGGCGACTACATCGGCAAGAGCGGACTGGAGCGCGCCTACGAGCAGTACCTGCGTGGCGACGATGGCGTGAATGTGCTCGAGAGGGATGCGCACGGCGCAATCAAGGGCTCCTATATGGAGGGTATGTACGACACGCTGCCCGTGCCCGGTCTGCGCATAACCTCGACGATCGATGCCCGCCTGCAAGCCTTCGCCGAGGAGCTGATGGAGGGTAAGGTGGGAGCCGTCGTGGCAATCGAGCCCTCGACGGGCGAGATCCTGGTGATGGCCTCCTCGCCCACGTTTGACCCCGATGATATGGTAGGCCGCCAGCGCGGTAACAACTATATGAAGATGCTGGGCGACAAGTATCGCCCGATGTTCAACCGCGCCGTGCAGTCGCGCTATCCGCCCGGATCGACCTTCAAGCTGGTGCAGGGCCTCATAGGTCTGCAGGAGGGTACGCTCCGTCCCGAGAATGCCTACCCCTGCAATATGGGTTACCACTGGGGCAACGTGAAGATGGGCTGCCACGCCCACCCCTCACCGCTCGACCTTAGAGCGGCCGTAGCACAGTCGTGCAACGCCTACTTCTGCTACGTCTTCCGCAACATCATCGAGAACCGCAAGTTCGGCAGCGTGAAGGAGGGCTTGGACGTGTGGGTTGATTACGTCAAGAGCTTCGGCTTCGGTCGCAAGCTCGACTCCGACTTCCTGGACGAGCAGGAGGGTTATGTCCCCACGCGCGACTTCTACGATCGCCGCTACCGCGGCTCGTGGAACGGCCACACCGTGCTTTCGCTCTCGATTGGTCAGGGCGAGCTGGGTTGTACGCCCCTACAGATGGCAAACCTCGCGGCTATCGTGGCCAACCGCGGTTACTACTACATTCCCCACATCGTCAAGGCTATCGAGGGACAGGACTCGATCGACCGCCGCTTCTACGAGCGTCAATACACGAAGGTCGAGGCCAAGCACTTCGAGCCTATCGTCGAGGGTATGTGGCGCGGTGTGAATATCCCCGGAGCGGGAACATCGTCGCGCGCCTACCTGCCCGGCTGGGACGTGTGTGGAAAGACGGGTACGGCACAGAACCCCAACGGCCGCGACCACTCGACGTTCCTCTCCTTCGCACCGAAGGATAACCCGAAGATCGCCATCTCGGTCTATGTCGAGCACGGAGGCTTCGGAGCTTCGGCCGCGCTGCCCATCGCAAGCCTGCTGGAGGAGTTGTACCTGACGGATACCATCACCCGCCCGGAGATGATCCAGCAAATTAAGAATTTACCCTATCGCTTACCCGAGAGATACAGATAATGCAACAGAACAACCAAATATCGCTCTTTGGCGGCGTCGATCGCGTGGCGGTGCTCCTCTACATCCTGCTGGTGGCTACGGGACTGCTCTGCATCACATCCGTCTCGTTCGAGGAGCCCGAGATCACGGAGTTCTTCTCCTTCTCACGCTTCCACATCAAGCAGGCCATCTGGGCCTCGGCGGCGGTAGTGGTGGCCATAGTGATACTGCTGCTCGACTCGCGATACTTCCATATGTACGCCTACTACGCCTATGCGCTGGGCGTGCTGCTCATATTCGGTACGATCGTACTGCCCGAATCCATTGCCCCGACCTTCAACGGCGCGAAGGCGTGGTACAGTCTGGGTAGTTTTGCCGTCCAACCCGTTGAGTTCACGAAGATCACCGTGGCGCTGGCCGTGGCGCGACTGATGAGTAACTACGACTACTCGATACGCAAAATCGGCGATATGGCCCACGTCGCGGCCATCATCCTGCTGCCGCTGGTGATCATCATCCTGCAGAACGATACGGGATCGGGCGTGGTGCTCTGCTCGTTCATCATCGTCCTCTACCGCGAGGGCCTGAACAACTGGATCTGCATCCCGCTCATTATGGTGGCCACGCTCTTTATCTTCTCGTTCCTCTTCACGCCGCTCATCCTGCTGCTTGTGCTGGTGCTGATCTTCACGCTCTCGAGTGCGATGATGGTGGGACACTGGCGCACGCACATCGTCTTCGTGGCGGGTGTGCTGCTTGCGGCGATGGTGCTCTTCGTCGTGGGAGATGTGATGGGCTGGGGGCTGAGCGGATATAACTCGCTCGTGATATGCTCGCTGGCGGGCGCTACCGTGGCGGCTATATATGCCATACGCAAGAATCTGGCGCCGATTTTCCTCTCGTTACTATTCTTCATCGGTTCGATGGTCTTCGTGCCGACGGCCGACAAGATCTTCGAGTCGGTGCTGCAGCCGCACCAGAAGGAGCGAATCCTGAGCTTCCTCGGTATCGTGAACGACCCCTCGGGTGCCGACTACAACGTGACGCAGGCCAAGATCGCCATCGGCTCGGGTGGTCTGGTGGGCAAGGGTTTTATGCAGGGTACGCAGAACCGCTATTTCGTGCCCGAGAAGGAGACCGACTTCATCTTCACGACCGTGGGCGAGGAGTGGGGCTTCATAGGCTCGGTGGTGGTGCTGGCACTACTCTGCGCTCTGATTCTGCGACTTATGAAGATGGGCGAGCGTCAGCAGGAGCCCTTCAGCCGAATCTACTGCTACTGCGTGGCCTCGGTGCTGCTGTTCCACGTTATGGTCAACGTGGGTATGAACGTGGGCCTGATGCCCGTGATGGGTATCCCGCTGCCGTTCCTGAGCTACGGCGGATCGTCGCTGGTGGCATTTACGATACTTGTCTTCATCGCCATACGCCTCGACGCCTCACCGACGAAGGGACTCTCGGCACTGAATTAAACGGAATACAATTTTACGATTATGCTATACGTTATTTATCTTATCACGGTGACGGCCGTAGTGTGGTTCTCGATCCTGGCCTCGCGCTACATCGATATGATCGACCGCTCGACACGCATCTCGGGTGCATTCCTGGGCGGAGTGCTGCTCTCGGCCATCACATCGCTGCCCGAACTCTTTACCAGCATCTCGGCTACGGTGCTCATCGACAACCCCTCGCTTTGCATCGGTAACATCCTGGGTAGCAACCTCTTCAACTTCGGTATGCTGGCCGTTGTGATTCTCTGCTTCCTGAAGGGATTCTCCTCGGCGAAGCTCTCGCGCGGACACAACTATGTGATGCTGTTCCTGATGCTGATGTATATGGCGCTGGTGGTCAATTGGCAGTGGATGAACGACGACGCCAT
Source organism: Alistipes sp. (assembly GCA_017380275.1). The sequence continues at coordinate 2,562 of JAFOEH010000144.1, read as the reverse complement.
CATCCTCGGCTCGAACGATAACCCGTGGCTCTACATCTCGCCCACGTCGATCGTGATTGCGGTGCTCTACGCCCTGACGGTGCGCTTCCTTGCGGGCGACTCGGGCTCGGAGAGCGACGAGGAGGGCGAGCCTGTGACGCTCTCGCTGCGCGCTATCGTGGTGCGATTTGTGCTGGCGAGCGTGGGAATCATCGTGGCGAGTGTTATCCTAACTTACGTCACCGACGACATCGCTACGGAGCTCAACCTCGGCTCGGGATTGGCGGGCGCGCTGTTCCTCGGCGTTGCAACGTCGCTGCCGGAGGTTACATCGACAATCTCACTCTTCCGTATGCGTAACTTCGACATCGCCTTCGGCAACATCGCCGGAAGTAACGTCTTCAACTACTTCGTGCTGGCCATCGCCGACGTGCTCTACTCGGGCGGCTCGGCATATAGTTTCGACGACGATAAGGTGGTGAACCTCACGATTTTCGGTCTTATCAGCTCGCTCGCAATCTATGTTCTGCTGCGCACCCGTCGCCGCTGGCTCAAAGCCCTGATGGCCCTTGTCACCGTTGCCTGCTACTTGGCATTCCTAAGCCTATAACAACAAAAAAAGCCTGTCTTTCGGACAGGCTTTTTTATTTCCCTCTAAAATCGTTTCAACTCGCAGTAGAGGCGCTGGACGGGGAGGCCCATCACGTTGTAGAACGAGCCTTCGATTCCCTCGATGCCGACGTAGCCGATCCACTCCTGAATGCCATAGGCGCCAGCCTTGTCGAAGGGGCGGTAGCGATCGACATAATATTCAATCTCCTCATTATCAAGCACTCTGAAACGAACCTTCGAGTTTACCGAGAATGACTGCACCCTATCCTTCGATCGGAGTGTCGTGCCCGTAACCACCTCGTGTTCGCGGCCCGAGAGCATCGTGATCATAGCTATGGCCTCGGCGCGGTCGGCAGGCTTGCCGAGGATCTGGCCCTCGGCGATAACCACCGTATCGGCCGTCAGAAGTATATCGCCTTCGCCCAAAGGCTCGGGGTAGGCCTCCGACTTCAGGCGCGAGAGATACTCCGCCACCTCGGCGGCGGGCAGCTCCAAAGGAAAATTCTCCTCGCACTCGAAACGGGGCGCGAGTGTGAACTCAATATCGGCATCCTCCAGCAACTGACGACGACGCGGCGACTGCGAGGCAAGGATGAGGCGGTAACTCTTCAATTTTTCGTGCAAAAGCATATCCCGGAAAATTTTGAATTACAAAAAATCTACATCACATCAAAATCCAACAACGTGTGTCCTCCAATGCGTGCCTTGATATTGTCGCCCGGCTTTACGGCTCCCACGCCTACGGGCGTGCCTGTGTAGATCAGATCGCCGATGCGCAGCGTCATATATCGTGAGACGTGGGCGATGATCTGATCGACGGTAAAGAGCATCTCGCGCGTCAGGCCACGCTGGCGCACATCGCCGTTGAGCTCCATCTCGAACTCCAAATTCTGCACGTCGCCACCCAGCTCGGCGAGTGGCACAAACTGATTCGACAAGGCGGCCGAGTGGTCAAAACCCTTGCAGAGCTCCCACGGCAGGCCTTTCTGGATGGCCTCACGCTGCAGGTCGCGCGCCGTGAAGTCGATGCCGAGTCCCACCTCCTCGTAGCAACGCGATGCGAACTTTTCGTCGATGCACTTGGCGAGGCGGGTGATGCGCACCACGAGTTCGCACTCATAATGCACCTCGTTGGAGAACGAGGGGATATAGAAGGGGTCGTTATTGCGGAGCAGTGCCGTATCGGGCTTGAGGAAAAAGAGTGGCTCTTTGGGCAACTCCGCTCCGTCGTGCAGCTCGGCGGCGTGGTCGGCATAGTTGCGACCGATACAGATTATCTTCATTGTTTCTCAAATTTTTCTTTTCTTACATTTACATATATGCCCGCCACTACGAGTATTGAGCAGGGTATCCAGCAGAGCAGCAGCGAATATAACTCTGCGCTCGGCATAAGTGGCGCGAGCATCACCGAGGGCACACCCGCGAACATCGCGTTGGAGATAAAACGACCAAGTTTTTGGATGTCAATCTTCTCGCGTTTGTGCTTGGGCATAGTGTTATAGCCCGCCATCGTCTCGGGATAGTGGCGCAACAGCAAAGCTATCAAGCACCAAACTGCAGCAAATATTATAGCTCCGAGAATCATATCTAAATCATCGAAAGCAGGTTCAATGCGAAATTATAGAGGTTATGGGTAAGCATAGGAATCAAAATGCTTCGAGTCTTAATTGTAATATATCCAAAGCTATAACCCAATATCCCCGTCCAAATAAAATTCATAGTGTTGAATTGCACCGCGCCATCGCTAATCGCCAATGCGTGCACCAATCCAAACAAAATAGCATTTATTATAATAGCAGGACTTCGCCACGCCTTACTTCCCGCGCGCAGAGCGCTACACATCATACCAAGCAGAACTCCTCTATACATTATCTCCTCATCGATGCCGGGCATTGAAATTTGGAAAAACAATGTTTCAAGGTTGAAATCGTTATCATTCACTATACCTCCAAGTATAGCGATAGAGAGAAT
>JAFOEH010000143.1 GCA_017380275.1 Alistipes sp. | reverse complement strand
CGGCGAGATTAACGTAGTGGCGATAGTCGGCCTGCCCGTTGCGGTTGCGGATAAAATCTTCAACTGCGCGGCTGTTGTGGCTGAGGGTAAGGTTGTGGGTATTGTGCCCAAGCTGGCGGTGCCTCACAGCGGCGTAAAGACCGAGGCTCGATGGTTTACCTCGGGCGGGGTTGTAGGGCAACAGATGCTGGCGGAGTATGCAGACGGATGTGTTAATTTTGGCGTGGGACAGCTCTTCGAAGTGGATGGAGCAGTGTTTGGTGTTGAGATTGGCGAGGATGCGACTCTGACTACCCCACCATCGGTGGAGATGGCCGAGCGTGGTGCAAAGATCATATTCAACCCTGCGGCTACGGTGGAGCTTGCAGGACGAGACAGAAAAGCAAAGCGAGAGATCGAGGCTTACTCTGAGCGTATCGTGGCAGCCTATGTTCACGCGTCGGCTGGTGCGGAGGAGTCGACTACCGATATGGTATATTCGGGTGCGGCAATGATTGCAGAGAGCGGTCGTACGCTTGCCTGCGGAGAGCGATTTGCGATGGAGGAGCAGTTGATTGTGGCAGACATAGATATTGAATCGCTGCAAAATGCCCGTCAACGCAGGAGCACCTTCGAGGCGGATTTTTATAATGAAGGATTTGCAACGAGGGTTATTACGTTAGCTCCCGCGTCGGTGGAGGCTGTGGATCGCTACGTCAGCCCTACCCCATTTATCCCTGAGGATGAGCAGGAGAAGGTTGAGCGATGCAAGGAGGTGTTCGAGATTCAGACGTTAGGACTTATGAAGCGACTGCGACACACGGGATGCAAGTGTGCGGTAGTAGGCATTTCGGGAGGTTTGGACTCGACGTTGGCGCTGCTCGTGGCCGTTAATGCTTTCGATCGTTTGGGGCTGGATCGCAAGGGTGTTGTGGGAATCACAATGCCGGGATTTGGAACTACGGATCGTACATACAACAATGCGCTGCAGATGATGCGCGAGCTGGGTGTAACGATGCGCGAGATACCAATTGCTGCGGCTTGTCGTCAGCACTTTGCCGATATCGGGCTAAAGGAGGATGACCGCTCGGTGGCGTACGAGAATGCGCAGGCACGTGAGCGCACACAGATATTGATGGACGTTGCGAACGTGATGGGCGGTATGGTGATTGGAACGGGCGATTTGAGCGAGTTGGCACTCGGATGGGCTACATACAACGGAGACCATATGTCGATGTATGGTGTGAACGGGTCGGTACCCAAGACTCTCATCAGAGAGATCGTAACGTGGTATGCGAATGCTCAGGGAGAGTCGGCTATAGCGACGGCGCTGAAGGATGTGGTGGCAACACCCGTTAGTCCCGAGCTGCTGCCCACAGACGAGCGTGGCGACATTGCACAGCGTACGGAGGATCTGGTTGGGCCTTACGAATTGCACGATTTCTTCCTTTTTTACCTTATTCACGACAGTTTTTCGCCTTCGAAGATACTATTTTTGGCCAATTTGGCGTTTGGTAAGAGGTATGACCAAGCAACAATCATCCACTGGCTTCGCACGTTCTGCCGTAGATTCTTTGCGCAGCAGTTCAAGCGTTCGGCCCTGCCCGACGGAGTGAAGGTGGGAAGTGTGTCGATTTCACCACGCGGCGATTGGATGATGCCTTCGGATGCTGTGGCGACGGCGTGGATGAGAGAGTGTGATAAACTTAACTAATGAGAAGATGAAGAGACTATTGATTATAATTTTTGCAATGCAGCTATTCTGCGTAGAGCAGGCGGTGGCGCAAAGCTGGCTTGATGCGCTGAAGGGCGCTGCATCAAACGTAATTGACAAGGCAACAGGTGGCAAACTGACAGCTGCGGCTATATACGGAACCTGGAACTACACGCAGCCAGGACTGAAGCTATCGTCGAGTAGTAATGCGCTGTCGGATGTTACGGCTTCGGCTATGAGTTCGTCGATTCAGGCCAAAATGATGCCATACTACGAAAAGGTGGGGATTCGCGCGGGAGCGTGCAAATTCACCTTCAATCAGGATGGAACTTTCACGTCGATGTTTGGTCAGCGCACATCGTCAGGCACGTTTACATTCGACGCAGAGAGTAATCAAATAGTGCTCAAATATGAGAGTGGGCTGCTCAAACTTGGTCCTATTACGGCCTACGCCTACCTTAATGGAACGAATCTTCAGTTGTTATTCCCGATGGATAATCTGCTCAAGATACTCACTTCGCTCGGATCGGCAAGCGGCTCGCTGGCAAGTATCACCACGCTGCTGAAAAGCTACGACAGCATTAAGATCGGTTTTGAATTTAGCAAGTAGAAAGTATGAAAAAGATCCTTTTACTTATTGCCCTTACTACAATGGCTTTCGCGCAGAGAGCCGATGCACAGTCGCTTGACGCACTGATGAAAAGCATAACGGCACTCTTCGCAACAGAGAGCGAGGAGCAGCCAGCACAACAAGCAGAGACCTACCCTGCTGCCGAGAAGCTGACGGGACGATGGATATACGACTCGCTGGCGATAGACTACAAAGGCGACAGCTCGGTGGCGGCATTGGCCGTTTCAACGCTCGAGAGTCAGTTGCCGACGGTTGCTGCGAAATTCGAGTTGGTGGCCGGACGCGACAACATTATGGTAAACGACGATGGCTCGATGATAATCTCGACGGGGCAGACGAAGAGTTCGGCATACTGTTCGAATTATGACCCGAAGACTGGATCGGCAACGCTGATGTTCAAACTCAAGGATCAGAACTTATCGATTCGTGCGACGGTGATTGAAGCAAATGGCAAGATCAAACTGATGTTCAACGCCAATGAGTTGATGGATTTAATTGCCAAAAACTACTCAAAATTTGACGAGATGACCACGCTGCAGATGGCGAAAGGTGTGATTGATAGCTATCCAGGAATTCGCGTGGGAGCAATGCTGAAAAGATAGAAAAAAAAGGTGTCCGTGCGGACACCTTTTTCTATTTGATATACACCTCGAGAAGGGTTGCCTGGCCTGAGAGTTCAACCGAGTCGGCCTCGGCAGGAATCATCACAAGCTCGAAAGGCGTGAGATGCTCAGTAGTGCCATTAAGTGTAATGTCGGCTTCGCCATCGGTGCAGATGTAGAGGACAAACGAATCGAGCGAGGCGTAATCGAACGTGCGGCTACCATCAAGCGAAATGATATTTGTCGTAAAGTAGGGACAATCGACCAACTTAACGGCTTGATTCGGTTTGGTCTGGTAGCGAACGTGACACTTATCACCATCGCTGGCAAAGTCGATAGCATCGACAGCCAAAGCGGTGTGCAACTCGCGGGGCTGGCCCGACTCATCGACGCGATTCCAATCGTAGATGCGATAGGTAATATCAGAGGTTTGCTGGATCTCCACAACCTCTATACCCTTGCCCAGGGCGTGTACAGTACCGGCAGGAATAAAGAAGGTGTCACCGACCTTCACCTCCACGCGGTTGAGCACCTCGTCGAGGCGATCCTCATTGACAGCGGCGAGATACTCCTCGCGCGTAATGGAACGATCCTTGAAACCAACGTACAATGCAGCTCCCGGCTCGCAGCCTGCGACGTACCACATCTCGGTCTTGCCATAAGAGTTGTGGCGCTCCATAGCAAGCTCGTCGTCGGGATGCACCTGAACGGAGAGGACATCGTGGCAATCGAGGCTCTTGATCAGAAGAGGGAATGTCAGGCCGTAGCGGTCGTAATTGTGCTCGCCGATCAGATTGCCCATATAGACCTCGATGATCTCCTCGATGGTATTTCGCTTCAAAAAGCCATTTGCAACCTTCGACTCCTCGCCCTCGACAGCCGAGAGATCCCAGCTCTCGCCATAGGCGAGCTCGGGATTGATCTTAGCTCCCGAGTGAGCCTTCACGCGCTGCAGCAGCTCCTTGCCGCCCCAAAGACGCTCCTTGAGGCGAGGGATAAATTTAATTGGGTATAACATCTCTATATTCTCATTAACACATTCTCATCACTACTCAAACATAGCCTCGACCGCGGCTACAACATCGTCGGCGGTAGCGTTGAGCGGGAAAATCTTCGTAGGCTCCAGAGCGTAGGTCTTATGCTCGGCCTTGAAAGCCTCCTCACCTGCGCCCGTGATGTTGAGCATAATGGTTGCATCCTTCTCGACCTTGCCATCCTGCACGGCCTTGATAAGTGTAGCTGTAGCGACTGCGGCTGCGGGGT
>JAFOEH010000142.1 GCA_017380275.1 Alistipes sp. | reverse complement strand
GTCGATGATCCAGGCATCGATCTCGTCTGAGAACTCGGTCAGAGCTACATCCTCCTCCTCGATCTCACGATATACGTCGATATCGTAGCCGGTAAGCATCTTCGAGAGACGGATGTTCAAACCGCCCTTACCGATGGCGAGAGAAACCTGATCGGGCTTAAGATATACGGTTGCGGTCTTGCGCTCCTCGTCGATGGTGATATTTGACACCTTTGCGGGGTTGAGCGAACGCTGAATCATAAGCTGGGGGTTAGAGGTGTAGTTCACAACATCGATGTTCTCGTTGCGCAGCTCCTTAACGATGGTGTAGATACGCGAACCCTTCATACCCACGCAAGCACCTACGGGGTCGATGCGATCGTCGTAAGACTCTACTGCAACCTTTGCACGCTCACCAGGGATGCGGGCGATGTTCTTGATGGTAATCAGACCATCGAAAATCTCGGGTACCTCCTGCTCGAACAATCGCTCGAGGAACTGATTGGCCGTACGCGAGAGGATGATGCGGGGCTGGTTGTTGTTCAGCTCGACGCTCTTGACGATAGCCTTGATGGTGTCGCCCTTGCGGTAGAAGTCGTTGGGAATCTGCTCCGACTTGGGCAGGATCAACTCGTTGTCCTCGTCGTCCATAAGCAGTACCTCGCGCTTCCATACCTGATAGACCTCGCCGGTGATGATCTCGCCCACCTTCTCCGAGTACTTCTCGTAGAGGTTAGCCTTCTCCAGATCCAGCAGACGTGAAGCCAGATTCTGACGCAGCGACAGCACAGCACGGCGACCGAACTGGTTCATCTTGATCTGGTCGGCATACTCGTCGCCCACCTCGTAGGTTGCATCGATAGCCTTCACCTCAGAAACGGCAATCTGCATATTGGGATTCTCCACTGCGCCGTCCTCGACTACCTCACGGTTACGCCAAATCTCGAGATCGCCCTTCTCGGGATTGATGATAACGTCGAAGTTCTCGTCGCTCTCGAACTGCTTCTGCAATGCGTGGCGGAACACATCCTCCAAAACGCCGATCATCGTAGATTTGTCGATGTTTTTCAGCTCCTTGAACTCTGCAAAGTTGCTGATGAGATTTAAGTTTTCCATTCTCTTTTTCGTTTTTATTTATTTGTTTCTTTGTTCTTACTTAAAGTCGAGGTACTCTTTGGTGTACTTGATCTCGTCGAAAGAGTAGGTGCGGCTAACCTCTACCAGCACCTTGCGCTTCTTGCCCTCGACGGCCTGCTTCTCCTCGTATGAGATGGTGATGCCATCCTCCGTAACCTCGTCGAGCTTTGCCAGAACTTTCACGCCCGAGAGAAGCAGCACCTCTACCGACTGTCCGATGAGCTTGCGGTATTGGCGGATGTTCTTAAGCTCCGAGCCGATGCCGGCCGAAGCGACGGTGAGCGAGAAATCCTCCTCATCGCGGTTGAACTCTGCCTCGATCTTGCGGCTGAGCTCGACGCAACGCTCGATGGTGACGTGGGTGTCGCTGTCGATCAACAACTCCACTTCGTTCGAGGGTGAACACTTACAACTAACTGTGAATAGGTCTGTTCCTTCCAACTCACGCTCGGCAATGGCCAATATTTTTTCGCAATCTATCATACTTTTGTTTGGTTATAGGTACGAAATAAGGGGACTAAATTGTCCCCTTATCTCTCTTTCACGTTGCAAAAATAGTGAAAAAAAACTACAATGCAAACTTTTTCCTATAAATTAATATAAATATAGGTATTAGCCTGTCCGCGCAGACCATTATTTGCCGAAAATGCGCGATACGAATGGCAGAGCCTCGTACAGAGCCGAGTGCCAATACTCCCAAGTGTGTGCGCCGTCACGAACGCGCAACTGATAGGGGATGTTGGCCTTGCGCATAGCCATAATGAAATCGACGTTGAAGTCGAACAGGAAGTCGTCGTCGCCAATGTCGATGTACCAGCTAACGGTGCGTAGTGACTCCTTGGTCTTGTCGTCGGCCTTGTTTACGTAATCCACACAGCTGTACTTATTTGCCGCATTGAGCATATGCCACATTGCATTCTTCTCGCTCGAGGGATCGGGCGCGGGGTAGTGCATCAGTGCACTCATAGCGTAGCAGGCGCAGAACATATCGGCGTGGCGCTGTGCGTAGCTCGTCGAGCCACCACCGCCCATCGACAATCCTGCGATGGCGCGATTGGCCTTGTCGCCCTTGATGCGATACTCCTTCTCGATGGTGGGAAGGAACTCCTCGTAGAAGAAACGCTCGTAGGCCCAGCCATCCATATCGAAGTAGCCGTTCCAAAAGTTCTTGTTGATGTCTCCGCCGGCATTGGGCATCACAACGATCATATCGACAACCTCGCCTGCCGCCCTGAGCTGATCCATCACATCCTTCAGATGGCCGCGACCAGCCCAATCCTCGTGTGTGCCGTTCATTCCGTGCAGAAGGTAGAGAACGGGGTACGAGCGGTCGGTGTTGGTCTCATAGCCTGTGGGCAGGAATATGGTGTACTCTCGATCGGCATTGAGAATGTTGCTGTGGATGGTCTTTTGCTCCGTGCGGCTCTGGTTGCGCATCATAGCGCGAATACGCTCCTGTTGTGAAGAGTCCTGTGCTGAGGCTACAAAAGCAAAGCAGCAGAGCAGGATAGTGAAAAGAATACGTTTCATAGTATCAAAAGTTTAAGGTTATTCGTTTGAGAACAAATGTAGTAAAAAAATAGCGTAAAAAGGTGATGCGAAACGTAAATTTTTGGGCACAAAATAAAGGGCTATCCAACAAATTGTGTTGTGATAGCCCTTTTCGCTTGAAGTTGTATAACAAGAGGGATTTTAAGGCTTGCGAAGCCCGAGAAACCGCAGCATACTAAGGCGTATGTGAGGTTTTGAGAACGAGCGTAACGCAAAAATCACCTTGTTGGACAGCTTCAATCTCTTAACAGCCTTAACTCTTTACTCGGCCTTCGCCTTCTTCTGGTAGGGCTTGATGCAGCCGCGCTCCGATGAGCGTACGAACGAAATCAAGTAGTCGCGCTCGGCCGATGCGGGCAACTCAGCCTCAGCCTTGTCGCAGGCGTTCAGGTAGTTCAGATCGCTCTGGAACAGAATACGGCATACGTCGTGGATAGCCATAATCTGCTCGTGAGTGAAGCCGCGACGCGAAAGACCGATCTTGTTGATGCCGGCATAGTGGCCATCGTTCGAGGCGGTGATGTAAGGCGGAATATCCTTAGTAACACCCGACATACCCTGAATCATAGCGTGGTCGCCAATGTGAACCCACTGATGCACAGCCGTATGACCACCGATAACAACCCAGTCACCAACTACAACCTCGCCAGCCAGCGATACGCCATTCACGATGACGCAGTTGCTACCCACCTCGCAGTCGTGAGCGACGTGCGCATAGGCCATAATCAGGTTGTTTGAGCCGATGATGGTGGTGCCCTTAGAGGCAGTACCACGACTGATGGTCACGCACTCGCGGATCTCGCAGTTGTCGCCAATGACGGCAGTTGACTTCTCGCCACGGAACTTCAAATCCTGCGGTGTGCAGGCAATCGAGGCGAAAGAGTGAATCTTACAATTCTTGCCCACACGGGCTCCATCGTGGATCGTAGCCGAGGGGCCGATCCAGCAGCCGTCGCCGATCTCGACGTCGCCTGCAATGTATGCAAAGGGTTCAATTGTTACGTTCTGGCCGATTTTCGCATCGGGATGAACGTATGCCAGGTTACTAATCATATCTTTTTGTTATTCTGATTTTTTGTTTCTCACAATCTGTGCCATAAGTGTTGCTTCGCACACCAGCTGTCCGCCAACGAAGATCTTACCCAGAATCGAAGCGATACCGCGACGTACGGGCTCCACCAAGTGTGCCTCCATCTGCAACGTATCGCCCGGAACAACCTTGCGCTTGAAGCGTACGTTGTCGATCTTGAGGAAGTAAGTCGAGTACTCCTCAGGGTGCTCAACTCCGTTCAGCACCAGGATACCTCCAGTCTGTGCCAGTGCCTCCACCAGCAGTACGCCCGGCATAACGGGCTCGGTGGGGAAGTGGCCTGTGAACTGAGGCTCGTTGAAGGAGATATTCTTGACCGTACCGATCGAGTTCTCGCTCATATGGAATACCTTATCCACCATCAGGAAGGGGTAGCGGTGGGGCAGGAGCTTCATAATCTGGTTGATATCCAGCAGAGGTGCCTTCGCGGGGTTGTACTTGAAGGCGGGCTTCTCGCCATCACGACGGATGGCACGCAAGAGCTGTTTCATAAACTCGGTGTTGGCATAGTGGCCCGGACGTGAAGCCCATACACGGCCCTTGATGCGCATACCAAGAAGTGCGAAGTCGCCCAGCAGGTCGAGCAACTTGTGACGTGCCAACTCATTGCTTGCGCGTAGCTGGAGGTTGTTAAGGTAACCGCCCGTAACACGAATGTCGTCCTTGCCGAAGATCTTCTTCAAGTGATCCAGCTGCTCGTCCGAAACGGGATTCTCCACAACGACGATAGCGTTGTCCAGATCGCCACCCTTGATGAGATTCATCTTGAGCAGTGGCTCCAGCTCGTGCAGGAATACGAACGTGCGGCAGGGTGCGATATTGTCCTTGTACTCGTTGAACATATCGAGCGTAGCGTACTGGTTGCCGATAACCTTTGAGTTGTAATCGACGTGAACCGATACGGTGAACTCGTCATCGGGGTAGATGATGATCGCCACGCCCTTGTCGGGAATCGTATATACCTGCTTCTCGGTAACCTCGTAGTACTTGCGGTCGGCCTTCTGCTCGACGATACCAACGCGCTCGATCTCGGCGGCATATTCGCGGGCTGAGCCATCCATAATGGGTGTCTCGGGGCCGTCGATGTCGATCAGTGCGTTGTCCACACCCATAGTCCAGAGTGCAGAGATGATGTGCTCGATGGTGCTCACTTTAGCCTCGCCCTTCTCGATGGTTGTACCGCGCGAGGTGTCGGTCACATACTCGCACAAGGCGGGTACTGTAGGCTTATCCTCGAGATCAACACGACGAAAAACGATGCCGTGGTTGTCGGCTGCCGGATTGACAGTCATATTAACAGTCACTCCTGTATGTAAACCTTTGCCCGAGAATGATATTGAATCATTCAGGGTTTGCTGTTTTTTCTGCATATATTGTCCTGTTATTTGGTTATTTTACAAGTAACTATTATCCGCGACTGATAATAATGCGCGCAAATATACGAAAATTACGCAAAAAAAATGTACTTTTGCCATAGTTTTATGCGTTAAGACTTATATATATGCCAAATAACGAACAAAATATACCTATTCCAGAACAAAAACCATCGTCGCAGCATCCGCCGCGTCGTCAGCGCCTGCGTCTGCCCTTCGACAATCGCAAGCAGGATGCGGGCGAGTGGGCATACGATCACCGCATCGGACTCAGCGTAATGGTGATTGCCTATCTGATCGTAGGAATCCTGTTTTTTGCTTCGAAGATTGTCATCGGCTCGAAGCCTCATATGCAAGGAATCTATGTCGACCTGAAGACCCTGGCCGAGCTGGAGGCCGAGAAGGAGCGTCTGGAGCGCGAGATTGAGCTCAAGCAGCAGTCCCAGATTGATTGGTCGGCCGTGCGCAATCTGCAGTCGAATGATGCACTGCTGAATGAGAATCTGCGCGATGATCGAGGTACGAACACCTCGGAGATTAATGAATCGGCCGCCGATATCGCCGCAGGTATGGCCGCCAACCGCGCAGCCTATGAGGCGGGATTGGCCGAGGCGCAGTCGATCCTCGATGCCGATCGTTCTACGGGCCAGGAGAGTAAGCCACGCCAGCAGCAGGATGCCAATTATAAGGGTGGAGTTACGGTTCGTTACTCGTTCGAGAATCCCGTGCGTACCAAGCGCGAGCTGATAATCCCTGCCTACAAGCACGATACGGGCGGTCAGGTGGTCGTTGCCGTTGTACTCAATCAGGGCGGTGAGGTGATCTCGGCACGCGTCACGTCGGGTGGTGATGAGCGTATGCGCGAGGAGGCGCTGAAGGCTGCGCGAGCATCGCTCTTTAATATCGACTCTACGGCTCCCACACGTCATAGCGGAACAATAACATATACGTTTATACCTCAGTAAGATGCGTCGTTTGTGCTACATATCGCTCTTGGTCGCTTTGCAACTCCTGCTCTCGGCATTTGTCGATGAGCCGAGTGCGTATGCCTCTACGCCAAATGAGCCACGCGAGGAGCGATTGGAGCAGGGCTTTGAGCGCGAGATTTTGTGCGCAAAGGAGTATAATAACGACGTTTGGCGCTCGCCCCGAACGGTAACTACGCTTACCAATTCTTCGGCTCAAACCATCCAGCAGCGCCACCGAACAACCCATTCGATCAGAATTATCCCGCACATCCCTTCGGAGCGTCGCGCGGGACACTTGACGCAAATCTTTGAATACAATCATTATCGGTCGTCGCTCCGCGTAGGATACTATCTCTACGCTCTGTGCCGACTTCGTATTTAGCGGATAATCACTCTGTCGGAATTGCACCCTGCGGATGTCGATGATATTCGTGCGGGTGACGCAGT
>JAFOEH010000141.1 GCA_017380275.1 Alistipes sp. | reverse complement strand
TCGGCGGCGAGATTTTTGTTCTCTCTCAATACAATATTACCACTCTTCGCTGCGTTAGACTCCTGAACTTCGAGCGGAAGATATTCCGCGAGATACTTTGCCGAGGAACGGAGTTCTACTGAGTGTGTAATCTTAGTTGTTGTTAGTATGGTAAAGACTCCGTTCCTTTTTTTATATTTCAGCGGAGTGGGAATAATATCTATGGCCCACGATTCCAGCGCTACGAAAGCCATCACGGCAGCCACGAAAAATCGAAAATATCTCATAAGGCAGAAAATTTATTGGTAACAAAGTTAATATTTTCAAACGAAAATCATAACTTTGTAAAAATATAATTTAATCCGAAGATGAATTACGACAAAAAACTCAAAGCTGCTGAGCGACTGCTGGAGGTTATGGATACCCTGCGCGAGAAGTGCCCCTGGGACCGCGAACAGACCATCGAGTCGCTGCGCAACAACACTATAGAGGAGACCTACGAATTGGCCGATGCCATTGCCGATAAGAATATGGATGGCATCAAGGAGGAGCTGGGCGATCTTTTGCTGCACGTTGTCTTCTACTCGAAGCTGGGTGAGGAGCTGGGCGCATTCGATTTTGCCGATGTGGCTGATGCCGAGTGCGATAAGCTCATCTACCGCCATCCCCACGTCTATAGCGATATCCACGCCGACACCCCTGCCGAGGTGATGCAGAATTGGGAGGCACTGAAGCTCCGCAAGAAGAATCGCCAGGGCGGAATCCTGGGCGGAGTGCCGCGCTCGTTGCCCGCAATGGTCAAGGCTTACCGAGTGGGCGAGAAGGCCGCATCGTCGGGTTTCGATTGGGAGAAGAAAGAGGATGTATGGGATAAGGTTAAGGAGGAGATTGCCGAGATTGAGGTCGAGATGGCTCGTGGTGACAAGGAGCGCACATTCGATGAGGTGGGTGATCTGTTCTTTGCCTTGATCAATATGTGCCGTCTGTACGGTATCGACCCCGAGCTGGCACTCGAGAAGACCAACAAGAAGTTTATCTCGCGCTTCCAGCATATGGAGGCCGAGGCCGACGGCCGTCTCTTCACGGATATGACAGCCGACGAGCTGGATGCGTTGTGGTGCAACGCAAAGAAGCTGGAGCGATAATATGCGACGCACGGCCACAATATTAGTACTCCTAATAGCTACTGCGCTCAGCATCTCCTGCTCGGGCGCAAAGGGCAAGGAGGCAAAAGAGGAGTTGCCGCAGACTCTTGAGCAGGAAGCTGCGCCGCGCCCGCTGCCCGATGGTGCAGTTGCGTTTGACTATGCGGGACATCTTTATTTCGATGTCGTGTTGCGAGATTCTATCCCCGCGCGGATGATTTTCGATACGGGTAACACCAATATCCTGCTCGATACGCAGTTTTTCAAGGAGCACTTCGCTCCATCGCCAACCCTGCAGCGAACTCTGATTCAGGGCACGGGCAATAGTTTGGAGGCTGCCTACCGCGATGTGGCCGAGTGGGAGTACAGCGTCGGGGCGACCAAAGTCGCCGAGCAGGGCGCTACGGTATTGGATTTGCGCAAGATTCTTGGCTATCAGGTCGATGGAATGTTTGGTATGGAGTTTATGCGTGGCCGACGGGTGGAGTTCAACTATGCCGATGGTTATATGCTCCTTCTGCCACCAGAGGCACAGCCTGCCGAAGGCTATGTCTGCGTAAAGTGCAAGTGGCTGGATCAGAGGCAGGCACGAATGGTGATGCCGTTGAGCCTGAAAATTAATGACGAACTCTCGTTCGATGGGGATTTCCTCGTCGATATGGGCTCAAGCGGCAGCGTAAGTATTAGCAGCAGCTTGGTTGTCAAGTTAAAACTGAATAGAGTTCTTACCGATGTGAAAAAGAAGATATACGACACGGGCGGCGTAGGCGGCTCGCGTACCGATTACCTCTTCGAGGCCGACCGAGTGTCGGTTGCCGGAAACGATCTTCTCAACGTGAGAATGAATTATTCGGGCAACACGCAGGGGATGATGGCGAGCGACAGCTACGATGGCCTTGTCGGCAATGGCCTGCTGGAGCATTTCGATGTAATAATCGACTTTGCCAAGTGCGAGATCTGGCTGCGCCCCAACCGCAATTTCAACACCCCGAAGCGCTACGATTCGGGTATGACCTTAACGCCGCAGGCCGATGGCTGGATTGTGAATGGCCTTGTCGAGGGCGGCAATGCCCAGCAGTCGGGCATCAGACGAGGCGATTTGATTACCTCGATTAATGGTCTAAAGCCCAATGAGGTTGATATAAAGCGCCTCAAGACGATGAACGCCTCTGCGGAGGAGTGGTCGTTGGAGGTAAAACGGGGTGATGCGACCTCGCAAGTTAAGTTTGAAAAGGAGAAGCAATAACGCTTCACGAAGATAATTTTGAATTTTGCATTTTGAATTTCTAAACTATGGCAATAATTAAAGAAGTAAGAGGACACAAACCCTCAATCGGAGAGAATACATTTTTGGCCGACACGGCAGTGATTATTGGCGATACTACCATCGGCCGCGACTGCTCAATCTGGTTTGGCGCGGTATTGCGTGGCGATGTAAACAAGATTACCATCGGCGACCGCACCAACATCCAGGACGGAGCTGTCATCCATACCCTCTACGACAAGTCGCCCAAGCCCTCGCAGACGCACATCGGTAACGACGTCTCGGTGGGCCACAACGCCACGATTCACGGTGCTACGATCGGCGACAGCGTGCTGATTGGTATGGGAGCAACGGTTTTGGATAATGCCGTAGTGCCCGAGGGTTGCATCATTGCGGCCAACGCATTGGTGCTGTCAAACGCTCAACTTGAGCCCAACTCGGTATATGCCGGCGTACCCGCCAAGAAGGTGAAGGAGATTACGCCCGAGCAGCGCGAGACCATCGTCAAGCGCACAGCCCGCGACTACCAGCTCTACGCCTCGTGGTATAAAGAGGAGGAGTAAGCCCCGATAGCCGACCTATTGCCCGAGACAACCTTACGCCCGACACTCCACTGCCCAAGAAACCATAAAACTCGGACACTATGTTAAAGCTAAACACCCGACATTCAACATTGATTGTCAATATATTGGCTGCGATTGTTCTCACGCTAATTGTCAATTTTTCGTATATTATTTCGATGATTGTCGATGAGCGCGAGCGCGACCGTGGCCGCGATCGTGAGGCCTATCGTCAGGAGCAGCAGGATCGCGAGCGCTACCGACCTCGATTTTTGGGTACGTTGCATCTCTCGCCCGACGGCTACGGCTATCTCGTGGCCGAGGATGGGCTGATTCTGCCCTCTGAAGAGGTGCAGCAGGAGATGTTGGAGCGCGAGCGTGAGCGACAGCTCGAACACGGCGAGCAGATGGAGCGTCAGACCGAAAATGAGGATCGCTGGCAGCGATGGCGCTCCGATAGTGTCTTTGTCAATCAGCAGACTATCTTTATCTTCAACCTTCAGGATGGCGACCAGATTCTCGGTCTGCTGAACCGTCCGCGTGGCCAGGGCAATCCATCGCGTGAGCATTGCAACACGTGATGTTTTAGGAATGGGACCTGAAGCCTTTGGAGCCGCAGATGTGCCATTCATATCATTCAGGACTTGCTGTACGATTTCCTGAATTTTTGCCTGACTGAGGTCCATCTCATTCACTCCTTTCAATGTATAGGGGATTATTTACCCATTGCTTCGATAACTTTCTTTGTTATAGCTGCTACGAGTTCATCCTTAGAT
>JAFOEH010000140.1 GCA_017380275.1 Alistipes sp. | reverse complement strand
GAATTTGGCACTTTGGAATTTTTATTACTCTTCCTGTTCGTAATAATACGAATAGTCAATACCCTTCATAAAGGTTTCGCGGTCGTTGATTTTGTCGGTCGCAAGCTGGGTGCTTCGTGCGACTGGGATCGCACCTGCTTCACGATGGATGAGGCTCGCACGCAGAGCGTCATCAAGGTATTCTGCGACCTTTACGAGAAAGGCAAGATATATCGTGGCGTTCGTATGGTAAACTGGGACCCCTCGGCAAAGACCGCTCTCTCGGACGAGGAGGTGATCTACAAGGAGTCGCAGGGTAAGCTCTACTATCTGCGTTATATGGTCGAGGGTACGGATCGCTACCTGGTTGTGGCAACGACACGTCCCGAGACAATCCTCGGCGATACTGCCGTATGTTTGAACCCCAATGACGAGCGTTACAAGGATATTCCTGAGGGTGCGCGTGTGATTGTTCCGTTAGTAGGTCGTTCAGTGCCCATCATTCGCGACGAGTATGTTGATATTGAGTTCGGTACTGGTGCGCTGAAGGTTACGCCGGCACACGACGTAAACGACTATATGCTGGGCGAGAAGTATGCGCTCGAGACCATTGACATCTTCAACGACGACGGCACGATCAACGACAAGGTGGGTATGTACGTCGGTATGGACCGTTTCGAGTGCCGCAAGGTTATCGAGGGCGATTTGCAGGCTGCCGGCCTTATGGAGAAGGTCGAGGCATACACCAACAACGTGGGTTACTCGGAGCGTACGGGCGTGGCTATCGAGCCTAAGCTCTCAATGCAGTGGTTTATGTCGATGCAGGAGATTGCCGAGCCCGCAACACGTGCCGTGCTGGAGGATTCGATCAAGTTCATCCCTGCAAAATATAAGAACACATACCGTCACTGGATGGAGAACATCAAGGATTGGTGTATCTCGCGTCAGTTGTGGTGGGGACAGCGTATTCCCGCTTACTATCTGCCCAAGGGTGGTTATGTGATCGCTCCTACGGCTGAGGAGGCTCTCGTGAAGGCACGCGAGAAGGCGCAGGATGAGTCATTGCAACTGAGCGACTTGCGTCAGGATGAGGATGTACTCGACACCTGGTTCTCATCGTGGTTGTGGCCCATCTCTGTATTTGACGGCATCCGCAACCCCGACAACGAGGAGATTAAATACTACTACCCCACTTCGGACCTTATCACCGGTCCCGATATCATCTTCTTCTGGGTGGCTCGTATGATTATGGCCGGATATGAGTATCGTGGCGATAAGCCCTTCGGAAATGTATATTTCACCGGTATTGTGCGCGACAAGCTGGGCCGCAAGATGTCGAAGCAGCTGGGTAACTCACCCGATCCGCTCGATCTGATTGCACAGTATGGCGCAGACGGTATGCGCGTGGCGATGATGCTCTCGTCATCGGCAGGAAATGACGTTATGTTCGACGAGGCACTCTGCGAGCAGGGACGTAACTTCGGTAACAAGATTTGGAACGCTTACCGCCTGATCTCGATGTGGCAGGTGGACGAGAATGCCGAGCAGTCGGAGAACAATCGCCTCTCGGTTGAGTGGTTCCGTCACACCTTGTCGAAGGCCGTTGCCGAGATTAACGATCTGTTTGCTTCGTACCGAATCTCGGAGGCATTTATGCGTATCTACAAGCTCTTCTGGGACGACTTCAGCGGTTGGTATCTGGAGATGGTGAAGCCCGCCTATCAGCAGCCTACCGACAAGGCAACGATGGAGGCAACGCGCCACTACTTCGACCTGCTGATGCGCCTGATCCATCCCTTTATGCCCTTCGTAACGGAGGAGATTTGGCAGGATTTGGCTCCTCGCGCCGAGGGAGAGTCAATTATGTACGCCCCGATGCCTGTGGCAGAGGAGGTTGATGAGGCTCTGCTGGCTCGATTCGCATTGGCGATGGAGGTTATCTCAGGTGTGCGTAACGTGCGCAAGCAGAAGAACATCGCACAGAAGAACGCCATCACGCTGAACGTAATCGAGGATGAGAACTACCCCAAGGAGTATGCTCCCGTCATTGCGAAGATGTGTAACCTGGATGCAATCAACGCCGTAACGGAGAAGGATCCCACGGCCGACGCATTTATCGTTAAGACCACACAGTACTTCATCCCGATGGGTGACCAGATCGACGTGGAGGCTGAGATGAAGAAGCTCGGCGACGAGCTCGCATACCTGGAGGGATTCTTGGCAAGCGTAATGAAGAAGCTCTCTAATGAGCGCTTCGTATCATCAGCTCCCGAGAAGGTTGTGGCAAACGAGCGCGCGAAGCAGTCGGATGCCGAGGCAAAGATTGCGGCCATCAAGGAGCGTATGGCTGCATTGAAATAGTTTTTCTACGAATTGTTCATCGCGCCATTTCGCTTGAGAAAAGCGTTGGTGGCGCGATGATTTTTATATTTTACTATAGATGGCTGATGTAACCATATATACCGACGGAGCGGCACAAGGTAATCCCGGCAGAGGAGGTTACGGCGTGGTGCTACTCTCGGGTCCTCATCGCAAGGAGCTATCGGCCGGCTACCGCCT
>JAFOEH010000139.1 GCA_017380275.1 Alistipes sp. | reverse complement strand
GCGCACGCCTTCTGACACACTGGATTCCGCCCCACGAGCTGGCTACGAAGATGTCGGTGTGGAACACCTCGCACTCAATCGGCGCAAGCGTGCTGGCTATCCTGTGCGGATACGTTATGGGCACGATGGGTAGTGATCTAACGGGCAACGCCGAGGCTGTGGAGACCATCCGTCAGAACCTCGTTACGCTGAACCCCGCCCTGCTGGAGAACCCCGCCGAGTTGCAGGAGCAGGTGCAGAGCGCTGCCGCACACGTTGGTGCTTGGCAGTGGTGCTTCTGGGTGCCCGCACTCTTTGCACTGGCTGGTGCCATAGGTTTGATGGTATTCCTGCGCGACACGCCTCGCTCGGTAGGTCTGCCCGAGCTGGAGGGTACGCACACCAAGGTCGAGAACAACACCAACTCGGCCGAGTACAAGGCTTTCCTCAAGGAGAAGGTATTCCGCAACCCGTTGATCTGGATCTTAGCCTTCGCCAACTTCTTCGTATATGTGGTTCGTTTTGCCGTTCTGGACTGGGGCCCGAAGTTCCTGCAGGAGGCTCGCGGACTGGAGCCCGCCGATGCAGGTTGGATTATCGCCGTGTCGGAGATTATGGGTATCGTGGGTATGCTCGTAGCGGGTTGGGCTACCGACCGCTTCTTCAAGGGTAAGGCTCACCGCACCTGCGTATTCTGTATGCTGGGCGCAGCGGCCTTTATGGGAATATTCTACTTCCTGCCCGGAACAAGTCCCGTGGTGATGATGGCCGGCGTGTTGGGTATGGTCGGATTCTTCATCTACGGCCCGCAGGCGCTCATCGGCATCGCTGCAGCAAATCAGGCCACCAAGAGCGCCGCAGCTACGGCAAATGGTGTGACGGGTATCTTCGGCTACCTCAGCACATTCGTATCGGGCCTGGGTATCGGTGCGATGGTTGACTGGGTGAATAAGGTGAATCCCGGACAGGGCTGGAACTACGTCTTCCTGATGATGATCGCGATGGCCGTCATCGGTATGGTAATCTTCCTGCTGATGTGGGGAGCAAAGGCCACGGGATACGACGAGCAGGAGGCTTAAAAATACCTTACTATGAAACGATTACTAATTCTTCTAGCGGCCTTGACGGCTCTTGTCGGCTGCACACGAGATAAGGGATACATCGCACTGACGTTCGACGACGGTCCCAGCTCCACGACGATGGAGATCCTCGACGTAATGGAGGAGTTTGGCGCAAGGGGATCGTTCTTCGTGATCGGCAGCAACATCAACGACAAGAGCGCCGAGGCGATGCAGCGTGCCGTGGAGATGGGTTGCCAGGTGGAGAATCACTCCTTCACGCACCCCCATATGACCGAGCTCGACTCGGATGCACGACGCGACGAGATGGCGCTGACCTCGGCAGCCATAACCAAATACCTCGAGCGCGAGCCGCAATTCTTCCGCGCGCCCTACATCGATGAGGACGAGCAGTTGCACCGCATCATCCCGCTGATCTTCATCGGCGGTTACTGCCCCAGAGATTGGGATGCAGCGGTGAGTGTCGAGCAGCGTGTCGAGGGCCTTATGACCAACGCCGCCGACGGACAGATATTCCTGCTGCACGACTTCGAGGGCAACGGAGCCACGGCAGAGACACTCCGACAGGCGATCCCCGCCCTGCAGAAGGAGGGTTATAAGTTCGTGACTGTGAGCGAGCTCTTCCAGCAGAAGAAGATCACTCCCCGCAAGGGCATCCGCTACGATATGGTCGTCGAGGAGGAGTAAAGGATTTTCACACCTCGGCAAAAAAAATCTGGCAAACGATGCACGTCGCTACCAAAAACTATTATCTTTGCGATGTAAGAAACAACATAAATTATTCACCACTATGAATAAGATCAGAGCAGCCGTCGTGGGTTACGGCAATATTGGAAAGTATGTGGTTGAGGCCCTGGAGGCCGCAGCCGATTTTGAGATTGCAGGTATCGTGCGTCGTGCCTCATCGGTGGCCACGGCGGGCGAGTCGAAATATCCCGTTGTGAGTTCGCTTGAGCAGCTGGAGAGAGTTGATGTTGCCATCCTCTGCACACCCTCGCGCCTTGTGGAGCAGAGTGCCGAGGCAGCCCTCAGGCTCGGTATCTCGACCGTCGATAGCTACGACATCCACACCGGCATCGCCGACCAGCGCCGCCGTCTGGATGCTGTGGCACGCGAGAACGGTGCTGCGGCCCTGATCTCGGCTGGCTGGGATCCGGGTAGCGACTCGGTGGTGCGTGCGCTGCTGGAGGTATGCGCGCCGCAGGGTATCACCTACACCAACTTCGGCCCGGGTATGAGTATGGGCCACACCGTGGCGGTGAAGGCCATCGAGGGCGTGAAGGCGGCTCTGTCGATGACTATCCCCGTCGGAACGGGACTCCACCGCCGTATGGTTTACATCGAGCTGGAGCAGGGCTACGACTTCGACAAGGTGGCCGAGGCAATCAAGACCGACGCCTACTTCATCCACGACGAGACGCACGTCAAGCAGGTCGAGAGCGTCGATGCGCTGCTCGATATGGGACACGGCGTGAATATGGTGCGCAAGGGCGTGTCGGGCAAGACGCAGAACCAGCGTTTCGAGTTTAATATGAGTATCGACAACCCCGGCCTGACGAGCCAGATTCTGGTGGCAGGTGCTCGTGCCGTGTTGCGCCAGCAGCCCGGAGCCTACACGATGATCGAGATCCCGCTGATCGACTTCCTCGACGGCGACCGCGACCAGATCATCCGCCGCTTGGTATAAACAAAGACTCGGACTTCAATGAAGCTCCGAGTTTTTTAATGCAGATTTTTTCTGCTCGGCGGATGTTACATTTCCCCCACTCGAACGTATTATATGTGAAAGTCGCGCGCAGCGGATCAGCAAACGGATGAATAGTCAAGACCTAAACCAAGAGTTTCTCACCCTGAAGGACTCGGCATATCGCTATGCCGCGAGTCTGCTGCACGACCGTGCCGAGGCCGAGGATCTGGTACAGGATCTCTACGAGAGGCTCTGGCGACGGCGACTGTTCATCAGGCAGAGCGGCTTTCGGCAGCTGGTGATGACCTCCACACGCAATATGGCCATCGACCGCCTGCGCCACCGCCAGCGCATCGGCTACACCCTGCCGCTCGAGAGTGCCGATAGCCCTGCCGAACCACCTGCCGACACCCCCACGGCCGAGGAGCTGAGCCGACACATCGGCCGCATCATAGCCTCGCTGCCCGAGCGAGAACGCGAGGTTGTCCACTTGCGCGAGGTCGAGGGGATGTCGTTCGACGAGATAGCCGCGCTGACGGGCTCAACACCGACGGCTGCGCGTATGGCAGCCTCGCGAGGCAAAGCAAAACTGAGAGAGGAACTTAATAAAATTTTAGACTATGGAGCATAAAAACATCAATCGTGAGCAGCTCATCGACCAGGCCCTCGGCCTCCATTTCGAGCGTGAGCGCGAGCAGCGCGTAGCCATTGCACTACACCCCGCCACCCGCCACGGCTGGCAGTGGGCCACAGCAGTGGTGTGTGCCGTAGTCGTTGCGGTGGTGGCGTGGAGCTTCCGTCCCAAGGTGTGGGGCGAGGTCAATGGTCGCGAAATCTACTCGCTCGAGGAGGCGCAGTACTACGCCCAGCGTATGCTGGATGAGATGGCCGTAGAGGAGCTGCAGCCGCAGGAGGATATTTTCCGCACGATCTTCACGTTGGACTAACAAATCGGAAATCACTCAACTTTTTTAGATATGAAACACTCTTTTCTTAAAATCATTTTGGCACTGGCGCTCATCGCAGCGTGCGCCGACAAAGCCCAGGCGCAGCTGATGCTGGGCGTTAATGGAATCGAATTCTTGGACGAGAAGGATTCGCTCACGTTACAGAACGAGCAACGCACGGTGCAGGCCTCGGTCATAGCGTGGGTATATCGCCACCCCACACGCTTCGCCATAGGTCGCCGCTCGCTGACGACAATCCCGATGGTGGAGCTGGGCTGGAATTCGCTCTCGGGCGTCGATTACGGCCTCTACGCCCCTGAGCAGGCGGGATTTCTCGATCTGAACAACTGGCGCTCGACGCAGTTCTCGATCAACTTCTTTAGCTTCGGAGCCTTCGACCGCCACCGAAACATCGGCATCACGATGGGCCTCGGACTGAGGGCCAACAACTACCGCCTCGACCGCTCGCTCTCGCTCACCAAGCAGGGTGGCGTGCTCACCCCCTACGCCATTGCGGACGTTAGCTCGCGCGGCGTGAAGAAGAGCAAGTTCAATGTGGCGGCGGTGCATCTGCCCGTCGAGGTGATGTTTGGCCATCCCAACCGATTTGCCTTCTCGGTGGGCGGTTATGTCGATATGGTGATGAACTCACACACGAAAATCAAATACAACGGCGGCAAGAAGGATAAGGAGCACAACCTGCCCGTGAACTTCCTGCAGGCGGGCGTGAAGGCACGCTTTACCTTCAGATGGTTCTCCGTCTATGCCGAGTATCAGCCCACGCAACTCTTCAAGTCGGGCCGAGGCCCCGAGGCGCAGCAGTGGACCATAGGTATTGGATTCTAAAAATGTAGGCTATGAAACGATTTTTCAGGATATGCACGCTCCTGCTCGCTCTCGCATTGGCCGACGCGGCACAGGCACAGACGAAGGATTTCTTGCAGTGGTACCAGACAATCAAGCATCGCTTCGAACGCTACTCGGCCGAGGAGATGGAGGGTGCCGAGATAATGCAGTTCCCCGCCGAGTTGCTGCGCACGCTCACGCCCGAGTCGCGCCGCCACGACAACAACAATCTGCTGGGGCGCGTGCAGGTGATCTACCAGATGAAGTTCTCGCTCGACAACAGCACGCAGAAGAGCTGGTACGATAGCGTGAAACGCTGGGCGACCTATACCCGCCCCAAGATCTACGAGTCGCGGATGGCTATCAGCGGCACGACAACGATCGATGTGCTGGAGGCCACGCGCCACCGCCCGAAGGAGCCTGCGGAGTTTTTGATATTCATCAGCGGCCGAGGCAAGTGCGTGGTGTACGACATCGTGGGCTACATCACCCTCAGCGACATCACCACAATGCTCGCCTCCGAGCTCCAACACGCGGAGATAGAGAGTCCCATGCAGCCCTAAGGGGTGTTTTGAAAATAAAAAACTCGGACCTTATGCAGTCCGAGTTTTTTGTATATCCGCCTAATTTTTAGGGATTATTATCCACCTAGGAGAGGTTATATCGGACTATACTCGACGTACGGGTCATCATTAAATCCATCGACGATCTGCACGGTGAAGTTCACGTCGTTTGTCAGCAACGATGTACCAATGATGTATGTTCGGTGGTTACGCTCCAGGTCGATATTGTGAAAGAATGATGTGTTGATG
>JAFOEH010000138.1 GCA_017380275.1 Alistipes sp. | reverse complement strand
CCTCATACCGCGACCTTCCCATCCTCTGCAACCAGTGGGCCAACGTAGTTCGTTGGGAGATGCGTACGCGTCTGTTCCTGCGTACGGCCGAGTTCCTTTGGCAGGAGGGCCACACCGCTCACGCTACACGCGAGGAGGCTATCGAGGAGGCCGAGCGTATGGTACACGTCTATGAATCGTTCGCTCAGGACTATATGGGCGTGCCCGTAATCGTGGGCCACAAGTCGCCCAACGAGCGTTTCGCAGGCGCGGAGGATACCCTCACCATCGAGGCTCTGATGCAGGACGGCAAGGCTCTGCAGAGCGGAACGTCGCACTTCCTGGGCCAGAACTTCGCCAAGGCCTTCGACGTAACCTACACCACCAAGGAGGGTAAGCAGGAGTACGTATGGGCAACCTCGTGGGGCGTATCGACCCGTCTGATGGGTGCGCTGATTATGGCTCACTCGGACAACAACGGTCTGGTTCTTCCCCCGAAGCTCGCACCTATTCAGGTCGCTATGGTACCCATCTACAAGGGCGAGGAGCAGCTCAAGGAGATGGCCGAGAAGATGGAGGCTATCGCCAAGGAGCTTCGCTCGAAGGGCGTTTCGGTTAAGGTCGATGTGCGCGACAACGTGCGTTCGGGCTTTAAGTTCGCCGAGTATGAATTGAAGGGTGTGCCCGTGCGTCTGGCACTCGGTCCTCGCGATATGCAGAACGGCACGATCGAGCTTGCTCGCCGCGATACGCTGACCAAGGAGACCGTTTCGCAGGAGGGCATCGCCGACCGCATCGTGGCTCTGCTCGACGAGATCCAGGCCAACATCTACAAGAAGGCGCTCGACTACCGCAACTCGATGATCACGGAGGTCAATTCGTGGGACGAGTTTGTGGATGTTCTTGAGAACAAGGGCGGTTTCATCTCTGCTCACTGGGACGGTACTCCCGAGACCGAGGTTGCCATCAAGGAGGCTACCAAGGCTACCATCCGCTGTATCCCCCTGGATGCAAACGAGGAGGAGGGTAAGTGTATCTTCACGGGTAAGCCCTCGAAGTGCCGCGTACTCTTTGCTCGCAGCTACTAATCCGTCGTAAGATAGAATGAAAATAGGTGTTATAGGTCGCCCGCGCGTACTTATAGCACCTATAAACTTATAAACCCAACCCAATGAAACGCTTCTTTATAGCTCTTGCGGCGCTCTGTGCCGTAGCGTGCGACAGCACCCCGCAGCGCGAGGTGGTCGATTATGTGAACAACCGCATCGGTAATATCTCGCATCTGCTGGTACCGACCTATCCCACCACGCAGCTCCCCAACGCGATGGTGAGAATGAATCCCGACCACAACGAGTTTACCACCGACCGTATGGGTGGCCTGCCGCTCAATGTGCCGTCGCATCGTCAGGGCTCGGTCCTGATGATGATGCCCTTCGTGGGCGATGAGGTGCCTCAGCGCTACGCCTACCGCTACGACCACGAGCAGACTGCGCCCTATCGCTACTCGGTCTATCTGGACGACTTCGGCATCGTTGTCGATTACGCCCCTGCCGAGCGCTCGGCCATCTTCGGCTGCACGTTCGAGAAGATGGGCAAACGCCACATCCAGCTCCGCTCGTCGGGCGAGATCTTTGCGGCAGATAATGCCCTTTGGGGATGGGATAACTACAACGGCACGAAGCACTACTTCTTCCTCGAGTTCGACGCCGTGCCCACGGCCTTCAGCGGCAAGGATGGCGATGGCGTTCGTTACGCCTCCTTCGATGAGGGCGTAGCGGCGGTTAAGGCTCGCTATGGCGTGTCGTACATCTCCTCGGAGCAGGCCAAGAAGAACCTGCAGGGTGAGATCTCAGATTTCGATATCGAGCGTGTTGCGCTCAATGCCCGCACGGCGTGGAACGACGCTCTGGGCAAGATTCGTGTCGAGGGAGGCACGGAGGATGAGCGCGTGACCTTCTATACGGCACTTTACCGCTGCCACGAGCGAATGATCAATGTCTCGGAGGATGGCCACTATTACAGCCCGTGGGATGGCAATGTCCACTCCGACGAGGGTACGCCCTTCTGGACCGACGACTGGGCGTGGGATACCTACCACGCGCTGCACCCCCTGCAGACCATTCTCGACCCGCAGGCCGAAAGCGAGAAACTCAACTCCTACATCCGTATGTATCGCCAGTCGGGATGGATGCCTACCTTCCCCACGGTCTTCGGCGATGCCCACTGTATGAACGGCAACCACGCCGCAGCAATCTTTGCCGATGCGTTGGCTAAGGGCATTGAGTTCGATGTGGCCGGAGCCTTCGAGGGTATGCACCATACGGTTCTCACCGAGAGTATGATTCCCTGGTATCGTGGCGCCAAGACCTCGCTCGACGACTTCTATCACGCCAACGGCTGGTTCCCCGCACTTCACGAGGGCGAGAAGGAGAGCGTTGCGGAGGTCAATTCGTTCGAGAATCGTCAGTCGGTAGCCGTTACTCTGGCGGCGGCCTACGATGATTGGTGCATCGCACAGCTGGCCAAGGAGTTGGGTCGCACGGAGGATTATCAGTTCCACCTCGA
This sequence comes from Alistipes sp., assembly GCA_017380275.1. The sequence goes on along the minus strand of JAFOEH010000138.1, from coordinate 1,528 downwards.
GCGCAGCTTCAACTACCGCCATCTGTTCAACCGCGAGACGGGCTTCTTCCATCCGAAGGATGCCGCGGGCGAGTTCATCCAGCCCTTCGACTACATCTTCTCGGGCGGTACGGGTGCGCGCGCATACTACGATGAGAATAATGCGTGGACCTACATCTGGGACGTGCATCACAATATCTCGGACCTGATTGCCCTCTTCGGCTCGAAGGAGCGCTTCGTCGAGAAACTCGACGAGCTCTTCACGCAGGGACTCACCACATCGAAGTGGAAGTACTACGCCGTTCATCCCGACTCATCGGGCAACGTCGGCCAGTACGTTATGGGCAACGAGCCGAGCTTCCACATCCCCTACCTCTACTGCTACGCAGGCGAGCCGTGGAAGACGCAGAAGCGTGTGCGTATGCTTATGGAGGCTTGGTTCCGTAACGATTTGATGGGTATCTGCGGCGACGAGGATGGCGGCGGAATGTCGGCCTTCTACGTCTTCTCGGCTATGGGATTCTACCCCGTGACGGCGGGCCTTCCGTACTACGTCATCGGTTCGCCCCTGTTCGACAAGGTGGAGATTGCGCTCGATAATGGCAATACATTCAAGGTCGTTGCGGAGAACAACTCGAAGGAGAATAAATATATCCAGTCGGCAACGCTCAATGGCAAGCCCTACACAAAAACCTACTTCTCGCACGAGGATATCCTCTCGGGAGGTGAGTTGCGCCTTGTGATGGGCAACCGTCCCTGCCACACTTGGGGCGTTGGCGAGGGTGATGTTCCCCCTTCGCAGGGTAGTGAGATTAAATAGAGAAAGTATTAAAATAAGGAGAAAGACAATGCAGCATTTCGATTCAGACTATATGGAGGGCGCGCACCCTCTGATTTTGGAGGCCTTCGTGCGCACCAATATGGAGAAGACGGCGGGCTACGGCACCGACGAGTATTGCGCCTCGGCGCGTGAGAAGATTCTCGCAGCCTGCGGCTTGACCTCGGGCGAGGTACACTTTCTGGTTGGTGGCACGCAGACCAACGCAACGGTGATCAAGGCGCTGCTGCGCCCCTACGAGGGTGTCATCGCAGCCACTACGGGACACATCGCCCTGCACGAGGCGGGTGCTATTGAGGCTTCGGGCCATAAGGTGCTGACCATCCCTGCCCTCGATGGCAAAATCTCGGCCGAGGCGGTCGATGAGTATATCAAGGCCTTCCGCGCCGACGAGGCGTGGGACCATATGGTGTGGCCGGGAATGGTCTATATCTCGCAGCCCACGGAGTATGGTACGCTCTACACGCTCGCAGAGCTGGAGGCTTTGTCGGCAGTGTGCCGCAAGTGGGAGATTCCTCTGTTTGTGGATGGTGCGCGACTGGGTTATGCTCTGGCTTCGCCCGCTACGGACGTAACGCTCAAGGATTTGGCTCGTTTGTGCGATGTATTCTACATCGGTGGCACGAAGTGCGGCGCGATGTTTGGCGAGGCGGTGGTTATCCCCCGCAAGGGTTTGATTCCCCACTTCTTCACCACCATCAAGCAGCAGGG
>JAFOEH010000018.1 GCA_017380275.1 Alistipes sp. | reverse complement strand
TCGATGGGTGGTTTCAAGGAGTACTGGGACTTGATTCGCAAGTACCCCCACTACCAGGGTGGTTTCATCTGGGACTTCGTGGATCAGGGTCTTGCGAAGTATGAGGCCGACGGCAAGGTATCGTTCTACTATGGCGGCGACTTCAACAACTACGACGCAACCGACAACTCATTCAACAACAACGGTATCATCGCCTCAGACCGCACTCCTCAGGCACACGCCTATGAGGTACGCCGCGAGTACCAGTCAATCTGGACATCGGCCGTTGATCTGTTGCGTGGCAAGGTGGAGGTATATAACGAAAACTTCTTCGTCGGCCTGGAGCCCTATGCTATGGAGTGGGAGTTGCAGCAGGATGGTGTTGTGACAAAGGCTGGTCGCATCGACCGTTTGGACGTAGCTGCACAGCAGCGCAAGCAGTTCACTTTGGGCTACACTACCGATGATATCTGCCCCGAGGCTAAGGAGGTGGTGCTCAATATCCGCTTCGTTCTGACCGAGAAGCAGCCTCTGCTCACGATTGGCCACACTATTGCCGAGCAGCAGCACATCATCAAGGAGTACGACACCGAGGCAGCCTTTACGCTGGCCAAGTCGGATCGTCCCGTGAAGGTTACAAAGTTTGAGAAGGCCACCAACATTGAGGGTTACGACTGGATTGTGGGCTTCAACCGCGAGGGCTTCATCAACCAGATTCAGTATGGCACGATGAACATCGTCTCTGATGATTCGGCACTGCGCCCCAACTTCTGGCGTGCACCGACCGAGAACGATATAGGTGCGAAGTTGCATACCCGCTATGGCGTATGGCGCAACCCGACACTCACTCTCAAGTCGTTCGACGCAAAGGTCGAGGGCGACGTGGCGAAGGTTACGGCCGACTACGAGATCAGTGAGGTGCAGGCTACCCTGCGTATGACCTATACGATCAATGGCGAGGGCGCAATTCAGGTTGAGCAGGCTATGACAACTACGCCCGGCGCTAAGATCTCGAATATGTTCCGCTATGGTACTCGCGTGGAGTTGCCCGCAGCATATAACGTTCTGGAGTACTACGGCCGCGGTAAGGTAGAGAACTATGCCGACCGTAAGAGTGCCGCCGATATCGGTCTCTACAAGCAGAGTGTTTCGGAGCAGTACAACGAGAAGATGGCTCGTCCGCAGGAGTCGGGTACGCACTCTGACCTGCGTTACTTCGAGCTCAAGAACACGGCTGGTGCTGGTATCCGCATCATCGCCGAGAAGGCCTTCTCGGCATCGGCTCTGCCCTACTCGCAGGAGGCGATGGACGTAACGGTAGGTCCTTTGCAGCGTCACTCGGGCGACCTGAAGGCCGACACCAATACCTATCTCTGCTTCGATCTGGAGCAGCAGGGTCTGGGTTGTATCAACTCATGGGGTCAGCTGCCGCTGGAGCAGTACCGCGTAGAGTATAAGGACTACACATTCCGCTTTATTATCTCGCCCGTGAGATAAGAGAACAGAGAATTAGCAAAATAAGGTCGGCTTAAGGGTCGGCCTTATTTTTTATTTAAGGTAAAAACACTATCTTTGCAGCCGTTAAATGAAGAATCATTATGGCGTTAATCGACGAAATCACCAAGCGCAGAACATTTGCCGTTATTGCACACCCCGATGCCGGTAAGACAACCCTCACGGAGAAGTTGCTCCTCTTTGGTGGAGCTATCCACGTGGCGGGAGCCGTTAAGAGCAACAAGATCAAGAAGGGTGCTACATCCGACTTTATGGAGATCGAGCGTCAGCGAGGCATCTCGGTGGCTACCTCAGTTATGGGATTCAACTACAAGGATGTGAAGATCAACATCCTCGATACCCCTGGTCACGAGGACTTTGCCGAGGATACCTACCGCACGCTTACGGCCGTAGATTCGGTTATCATCGTAATCGACGGTGCGAAGGGTGTGGAGGCACAGACCCGCAAGCTGATGAATGTATGCCGTATGCGTAATACGCCCGTAATGGTATTTATCAACAAGTTGGACCGTCCCTGCAAGGATCCCTTCGATCTGCTGGATGAGGTGGAGCGCGAGTTGCAGATTCGTGTGCGCCCGCTGGCATTCCCCATATCGAGCGGCGATACGTTCAAGGGCGTGTACAACATCTACGAGAAGAACCTTTCGCTCTTCACCACTGACGAGCGTCAGACGGCCGATGCCGAGACCGTAGATTTCAGCGACATTACAAATCCCGAGCTGGATGGCTACATAACACCCAAATTCGCTACGCAGCTGCGCGAGAATCTTGACCTTGTAGAGGCCGTTTACGACGACTTCGACCGCGAGGCATATCTCGATGGCAAGCTCGCCCCCGTATTCTTCGGTTCGGCAGTGAACAACTTCGGTGTGAGAGAGCTTTTGGAGTGCTTTATCCGCATTGCACCCTCGCCCCGTCCCTCAACCACCGAGACACGCAACGTTACTCCCGATGAGGCTAAGATGACAGGCTTCGTATTTAAGATTCACGCCAATATGGATCCCAACCACCGCGACCGCATCGCCTTTATGAAGATATGTTCGGGTACATTCGAGCGCAACAAGAACTACCTGCACGTTCGCAGTGGCAAGCAGCTTAAATTCTCGTCACCCACAGCCTTTATGGCCGAGAAGAAGTCGGTTATCGACTTTGCCTATCCGGGCGATATCGTGGGTCTGCACGACACGGGTACGTTCAAGATTGGCGATACCTTCACCGAGGGCGAAAAACTTAAATTTACGGGTATCCCGTCGTTCTCGCCCGAGCTCTTCCGCTATATCGAGAATGCCGACCCGATGAAGTTCAAGCAGTTGGCGAAGGGTGTGGATCAGCTGATGGATGAGGGTGTGGCGCAGTTATTCACGTCAAGCCTCAACGGTCGCAAGATTATCGGCACAGTGGGTC
>JAFOEH010000137.1 GCA_017380275.1 Alistipes sp. | reverse complement strand
TGGGCCCCCTCACTCCCCAATCTCGGCTACGGCTACGCCATCGAGATGCCCCCCATCCGCATCCTCACGCTCTACAACGCGGTGGCCAACGGCGGACGTATGGTAGCGCCCCGACTGGTGAGGGAGATTCGTCGTGGCGACGAGGTTGTGGAGGAGTTTCCGACGCAGGTCATCGACGAGAAGATATGCTCCGAGGCAACGCTCGCGCTGGTTCGCGAGTGCTTGGAGGAGACCGCCCGAACGGGTACGACAAAGACCTTCTTCCGCGATACGCTCTCCTTCCGCGTCGGCTCAAAGACCGGTACGGCAAAGGTGGCGCAGAATGGCGCCGGTGGCGGTGCGCGATACAGCGAGGGCTACTATATGGGTTCGCTGGTGGCATACTTTCCGGCTGACAACCCCAAATATACGGTTATGACCTCGATCTTTACGCAGAGCGCCCGCAAGGGTAGCATCTACGGTGCGCAGCTCGCTGGCCCCGTTGTGAGGGATGTGGTGAACTACATCTTCTACCGCGACAAGGATTGGCACCGCACCATCACCCCGTCGGCCCAGAAGCAGGTGCCCACCTCGATCAAGGGCGGCAACATCGCCCAGATAAGGCGCGTGGCCGATAAGTTCTCGCCCCGCATATCCTTCACCGACCGCGAGGGCTGGGGCGTGGCGACGATGGATACGCTGCTCAACGTCAATGTCACCACCATCGAGCAGAATGCGCTTATGCCCAACGTGGTGGGTATGGGCCTGAAGGATGCACTCTACATCCTGGAGAGTCGCGGCCTTAGGGTACACTTCTCAGGTCGAGGCACGGTACGAACGCAGAGCATCGCCGTCGGGCGCAAGATTGCCGAGGGCGAGAGCGTAACTTTAACACTGAAATAGAATGAAACATTTAAGCGAAATACTATCCTCTACGGAGGTGCGGTCGTTCACCGCATCATCGGACCCGCTGATCACGGGCCTTACGTTCGATTCGCGCGAGGTCAAGGCGGGCGATTGCTTCTTTGCCCTGAGGGGTACGCAGGTCGATGGTCACGACTATATCGAGCGCGCTACGGAGGCGGGAGCTACGGCTGTGGTGTGCGAGCAGCTGCCCGAGCGAATGAGCGATGATGTATGCTACGTTGTGGTGGAGAACACCTCCTCGGCTATGGCCGACATCGCCGCCGCCTACTACGACCACCCCTCACGCGAGCTAAGTCTGGTGGGCGTTACGGGCACCAACGGCAAGACCACCATCGCAACGCTACTTTACGACCTGTATCGTGCTATGGGCTACCGCGTGGGATTGATCTCGACGGTGGTCTATCGAATCGACCGCAAGGAGATACCCTCAACCCACACAACGCCCGACGCTCTGCGTCTGCAGGCTATGCTGCGCGAGATGGTCGATTGCGGCTGCGAGTACTGCTTTATGGAGGTCTCGTCGCACTCGCTGGTGCAGGATCGCGTGCGAGGGCTGGAGTTCTGCGGTGCGGCCTTCACCAACCTCACGCACGACCATTTGGACTATCACGGCACCTTTAAGGAGTATATCCGCGCCAAGAAGCTGCTCTTCGACCGTCTGCCGAAGCGGGCCTTTGCTGTGGTGAATGCCGACGATTGCAATGGCGAGGTCGTGGTGCAGAACTGCCGCGCCCGCGTGGCAACCTACTCGCTGCGACAGATGGCCACCTACCACTGCAAGGTGCTGGAGATGCTCTTCGACGGTATGCTGCTGCGCCTTAACGACAGGGAGCTGTGGGTAGGAATGATTGGCCGCTTCAATGCCTACAACCTGGCCTGCGTCTATGGCATTGCGATGGAGCTGGGCGCACGCAGCGACGAGGTGCTCTGTGCGATGAGTGCCCTGCGCTCGGTGAGCGGTCGCTTCGAGCCTTTGCGCTCGGAGATGGGGCTGACGGCCATTGTCGATTATGCCCACACGCCCGATGCCCTGCAGAACGTGATCGACACCATCAACGACATCCGCACCCCCCAGCAACGTCTTGTCGTGGTCTGCGGCTGTGGTGGCGACCGCGACTCGTCGAAGCGCCCCGAGATGGGAGCGATAGCCTCGCGCGAGGCCGATGTGGCGATTCTCACGTCGGATAACCCCCGCACCGAGAATCCCGAGCAGATACTCGACCAGATGATGGCGGGCGTCGAGCCGCAGTCGCAGACGCTGCGCATCACGGATCGCTCGCAGGCAATACGCACGGCGGTGATGCTGGCCCAGGCGGGCGATATTATCCTCGTTGCGGGCAAGGGGCACGAGACCTATCAGATCGTGGGGCGCGAGAAGCTGCACTTCGACGACAGGGAGGAGCTGAGAAGAGCCTTTGCAGAACTAAAAAAATAATGTTATCAATTTTGAATTGCATCAATCGCCGCCCACAGCTTTCCGAAACGAGAGTAGCAGGCGGTTGGGAAACACGCCTTAGGCGTGCGGTTGGAAAATAGGCGTTACGCCTTAATTTTGATTTTTGATTTTTGA
>JAFOEH010000136.1 GCA_017380275.1 Alistipes sp. | reverse complement strand
GCTCTTCAATACAGCGATCTTCCCTGCCGAGGTATGGCACGGCCACTACGGAGGTATGCTCTTCATTACGGCGTGGTGGGGTATCTGGCATATTATTTCGGGTTTGACTGTCGCTTATCTCTTCCGTCGAACACCACTTACAGAGTAACTTATGGCTAAGCAGAAGAAGATACAGGACTATAACCTATGGTATAGCCTGTTACGCTACTATGTAGATTTTACGCTCAAGCTATCCTATCGTAATATCCGCTACGTAGGACGTGAGCGTATCCCAACCGATGGCGCCATCATCTACGCTCCCAACCACACCAATGCGCTGATGGATGCGCTGGTAGTGTTGGCAATGGATCGCCGACCGAAGGTCTTTGTGGCGCGTGCCGACATCTTTAGAATACCCATTCTCGCGAAGATCTTTGCTTTTCTGAAGATTATGCCTATTATGCGTATCCGCGACGGTATGGACGAGGTGCGCCGCAACCACGAGACCATAGACAAGGCGGTCGATGTTCTGCGCGACAGAATTCCTTTCTGCATCTTCCCCGAAGGACAGCATCAGGCCAAATACTCGTCGCTGCCGCTTTCGAAGGGTATCTTCCGCATTGCATTTCAAGCGCAGGAGATGATGCCCGACGTGCCGCTATATATCGTCCCCATCGGTATGCGCTACGGCAGTTTCTTCCGCTTCCGTTCGACGGTCAGAGTGCAGGTGGGCGAGCCGATCAACATCCGCGAGTTTATCGCCGAGAATAGCCAGCACACCCCGCAGGAGCAGATGAATATCGTGCGCGACATCCTCACCGAGCGTATGCAGCAGTCGATATTTCATATCCCCAACGACGAGGATTACGATGCAACATACGAGATATGTGCTGCCGTTGTGAAGCAGCAGGTGCGCCAGTTTAGAGGCAAGGATTGTGATGAGTGTGGCAACCGCCTCGATGCCCATTTCAAGGCTAATCGCCTCACCGTCGAGCAGATCACTTCGCTCAAGCAGAGCGATCCCGACCGAGCAGCCGAGTTGCTCCGATTGGGTCGTGAGACATCGGCTATTCGCAAGTCTCGCCATATCAGCCTGGCCTCGGTATCGATCAAGTATCCCGTGCTATCACGCATTTTGAAGACGCTCTTCGTGCTGGCCGCATTACCCTATTGTTTGGCTGCGATGGTGCTCACATTGCCTATCAAGCTACTCTGCACCTTCCTCTTTACCAAACTGCGCGACTACGCTTTCCGAAATTCGATCCGATATTTGGCAAATCTGGTGTTGTGGCCTGTGCTGATCATCATCTATGCTACCACAGCACTTTTTGTTATGCCTTGGACTTGGGCATTGACGTTGACCGTACTGCTTTTGCCAGCACCAATCGTTACGCACGAGATGTGGCGATTGCTGCGACTCGGCATTTCAGATGTGCGTCTGCTTGCCAGCCGCGACCTGAGAGAGAAATATGCCCAGATTAGAGAGATAATTTTCAACAAATAAACCCAACAAAGATGAAAATAAATAGACTCCTTTCGATAATCGTGTGTCTGCTTTTTGCCGCCACAGCGCACGCCCAATCAACCGATAGCGCAACAGTTGATGCCCCCGACAAGAAGGGGGAGATTGTTAAGCAGGGCCTTAACTTCGGTCCGTTGCCTGCCGTTGCGTTCGATGCCGATAAGGGCTTTCAGCTCGGCGCACTGCTCAACATCTACGACTTTGGCGACGGCTCGACCTATCCCAATACACGCCAGCAGTGGTACTTCGAGGCTTCATTCTTCACCAAGGGCTCGCAGCTCTATGTCATTTCGTACGACAATAAATTCTGGATTCCTGGCATCCGTTTCTCGACAGCGCTGACCATCACCAACGATAAGGCGATGGATTTTTACGGCTTCAACGGCTACCAGTCATACTTCGACTACGCAATGGTCGATCTGGGTAAGGATAGCGACGACATGTATTTCTACACACCCAAGTATCGCATCAATCGTCTGGCTGCGCTCTTCAAAGCCGACCTGATCGGTCGTATTGCCGACAGTCCGTTGCAGTGGGAGGCTGGCTATCACCTCAGTTACTTCGACATCGACGCCATCAACCGCGACAAGATCAACAAGAACAAGGACGAGAATAAGAAATTCCCCGCAAGCGAGCCTACACTCTATGAGCAGTATCGTCAATGGGGTATCATCTCCGACGATGAGGCCGACGGAGGCCTTAACAGTACAATCCGCTTGGGACTGCTGTACGACACCCGCGATAAGGAGGGCGCACCTTCGCGTGGCGTATGGGCCGAGGCTCACCTGACGATGGCCCCGAAGTGGCTCGGCACGAGTATTCCATACTATAAGTACTCGGCTACGTTCCGCCACTATCTGCCCATTGCCGATCGTGATCGCCTTACCTTCGCATACCGCCTTAATTATGAGGGTAGTATCGGCAAGGATACGCCTTACTATGTTCTGCCCTACATCACCACGATGGGACAGTCGTACGACCGTGACGGTATGGGAGGTTTCCGCACCATCCGAGGTCTGATGCGTAACCGCGTGCAGGGACTCGATATGGCATCGTACAATGCCGAGTTGCGCTGGCGTTTCGTCTCGTTCGCGCTGTGGAATCAGAACATTGCCCTCGGACTCAATGCCTTCAGCGATGGTACGATGGTGACGCGCGCCTTCGATATGTCGTTCTCACGCACCGAGGCCGACTTCTCATCACGCGAGGAGTATCTCTCGGCTCGCAGCGAGTATGACGCATATATGGATAAGGGATTGGATAGCGACCGCCCGCACATCACTGTCGGCGCAGGTTTCCGCTTTATTATGAATCAGAACTTTATCGTATGTCTGGAGTATGGTAAGCCCGTAGGTAAGTACCATAAGCAGGATGGAAATGGCGCATTCTACATAAATACGGGTTATCTGTTCTAATGCGGCTTATTATAAGCCGTACTTGCTGCAAAAAAAAGGAATAATATAGTCTTACCAATACCAATGGCGAGAAAAGAAGATATAGCGATTCGTCAACATATGGAAGCGTATATTAAACAGAGGCAATGATATGGTTGTTGCCCCAAAACAATAACCGTATTTACAACCGATTATTACTCAATATTTTATAGATAATAAGTCAGAAATATGGTTGTTATTTTTAATTGCACATTCTAAAAGGTGAAGATTTAACGCTTTTATTGATTATTAACTCAAAAAGGACATCAACTTGGGT
>JAFOEH010000135.1 GCA_017380275.1 Alistipes sp. | reverse complement strand
CCAGCCGTCGAATCTGAAGCGGGCACGATATTTTCGTGGCCACGGAGTCCATTCGCCCAATGTCAATGCGCAGGTGCGACAGGTATTTATGCGTTCGTCGTTTATCGGCGAGGAGCGTACGCTTTACAACGATTTGCTCGAGCGTGGCGTGGCCGAGCGGCGAGCCGTGCAGTTGCAGAACGTGATGGAGCATTGTCGTTATGCGAGCTATAGGATTGATTGTCCGCTGCAGCAGATCGCGGAGTGCGATATGGTGATTGCAACTGTAGCTACGGCAGCGATGACACTTGCCGAAATGGCCGATAAGGCTTGTGAGGCTGGAGTGACATTGTGTATTCTCTCGCCTGCGTTGGATCGTGAGCGCGATATGGCTTGTCGAAAGATTGTGGAGGCTCACCCATCGACGAGTGTCGATAACAGAGGCTATCTGTTGTTGTTTAATAATCATTTGCCAAAACAAAAATTCAGACTATGAAGATATATACCAAAGGTGGCGATAAGGGCCACACATCGCTCATCGGTGGCGAACGCGTGCCGAAGTACGATTGCCGCGTCGAAGCTTACGGAACAGTTGATGAACTGACCGCTTTTGCGGCATTGCTCGCAGATAAGCTCGTTGGCGACAGATTCTCCGAGTCGGTTAGTCAGTTACGTCGCATAGAGTCGCAGTTGATGACCGTGGCAGCCCTGTTTGCTATTGGCGAGGGAGGTCAGGGTAAGGTTGCGAATGTGAGTAGTGAGGCTACGGCTGATCTGGAGCAGTGGATCGATTGTATGCAGGAGTCTCTGCCCGCAATCACCAAGTTTACCATTCCCGGAGGTGATGAGCGAGTTTCGCTCTGCCACGTTTGTCGAACGGTATGCCGTCGAGCTGAGCGTGCAGCGTTGCGTGCCGCCGAGCAGTATGAGTTGTCGGGTGAAGCGCTGATCTATTTGAATCGTTTGTCGGACTATTTTTACCTGCTTGGACGTACTGTTGCCGACCGCACTGCGACCGAAGAGATTTTGTGGATCCCGTAGGCGTGGTTGCGTTTGCAAAGGGCTGAGATGCAAATAGATTGCGTGCGTATTGGCGTGTGAGTACACGTTGTGGGCAGAATGTGATAATAATTTTTATATATCACTTGTTTTTAATCTTTTTCTGTGTATATTTGCGCCCGATTTATATGAATAGATAAATTATTAACCTAAACCGCAAAATTATGTACTGGACTTTAGAGTTGGCATCTAAGCTTGAGGATGCACCGTGGCCCGCAACCAAGGAGGAGTTGATCGACTACGCAATCCGTTCGGGCGCGCCTCTGGAGGTATTGGAGAATCTGCAGGAGATCGAGGATGAGGGTGATATCTATGAGTCAATCGAGGACATCTGGCCCGACTACCCTTCTAAGGATGATTTCTTCTTTAACGAGGAGGAGTATTAATTTAATACAAAAGGACTTGAGTAAATCAAGTCCTTTTTTGTTTATCTTCTTTCGCCCAGCACACACCAGCGCAGGAACGGGATTCGGCGCAGTACCTCATATAGTAAAGGTGAGAGTGTGAAGACGGCTACCGTCAGGATAAGATACATACATATCGGAGGCATCGCAGTGCAGACCTTTAGCGTATATCCGAGAGAGTTTACGATCAGATAATGAACGATATAGATGCCGTAGCTCGAACGGGTCATATATGTTGCGATGTGACCTGTGCCATCGAATCTGCATTTGAACCACCCCATCATCGCAAGGCACATCAACCATCCATAGATGTTGTTAAGTGGCGTGCAGAGGTATTGCGGCAGAGTGTTGTTCTGGCCAAATGTTGTGATAATAAGTATTGTGCCAGATGCGACTGCGCTGATCATCGCAGGCTTCCACGCCTTTTGGACGAGCTCCATAATTTTGTTGTGAGAGAATATGAAGTAGCCCATCAGGAAGGGAATTGCATAGAAAATGGGTTTATATAGATTCCATAATCCTTCGGCACTAGCGGGATCGGGATTCATCACAAGCGTTTTGTGGCCTAACCAAAACATTACGCCCATCAATATTACGGGAATTAAGCCCATATTGCCACACGCGCGCCACACTCTGTCGAGGGTATCAAGTTTTCTGATGAGCAATAGAAGTAGCGACAGCAGCCACAGATCCTGAATAAACCATAGCGGCCCCGTACCGCTAATAGTCCAGATGAGGTATTTTATGGCTAATGGAAGTGCTGCCAGTGCGTCATCAGCCGGAACTGTAAGTGAGTTAAAGAACCCGGTCAGGAAACCGAAGAAGAGAAGTCCGATGGTCGATGGCACCAAGAGCTTTCTTGTGCGAACCTTAAACCACTCCTTTTCGGGATGTCGCTCCAGAGCATAACGGGCGCTGATGCCCGCCAAAATGAAGAGCAGCGGCATAAACCACGGGTAGAGGATATACATAATAACATCCTGATATTGAGGTCCGTCGCCAAAGCCTCCGATGCCTCCTATTACTCCTTTGTTATTGTAGTAATATATAACGTGATACAATAGTACCAATAGGACCGTCACCCAGCGCAGGTTGTCAATCCAATGCCGTCTCATTTGTTAAGGCCCTCCATCACCTGATCGACTAAATCGTGAAAAATCTCGGTCTTGACCATTGCCATTCCGTTTTTGTCGCCCATAAGGATGAGCGCATCGCCCGGCTGGAGATTGTAGATTTTGCGGGCCTCTTTGGGGATTACGATCTGGCCCTTTTCGCTGATTTTTAGCACTCCGAAAATGTACTTGCCGTCTTT
>JAFOEH010000017.1 GCA_017380275.1 Alistipes sp. | reverse complement strand
TTTTGAAAAAAAGTTTGAAAAAAAGTTTGAAAAAAAGTTTGAAAAAAAGTTTGAAAAAAAGTTTGAAAAAAAGTGCACAAAAAAGAAAATAATTTATAACTTTGCATAAATTTAGTTATATTAGGGTGTGTTGAGGTTCATTCGGTATATAATTGCTTGTAGATCACACTGTAAAAATTAATACGAAATTTATTATACACTTGCAAGAGTGATTATGTTTATTAAACGCTGTATAAGCATTGCTATTGTATTTATAGCGACAATCTGCACCAATGCGGTTGTGGCGCAAAATCGACTTTTTAAAGTCGATAGTATCTCTATGGAGATACATTTCCGCCACGATGATAGTCGTCTCGATACAATGTATATGGGGAATAATGTGACTTTAAATCAATTGCGAGAGTTTGTTAAGAAATCTCCTGTGGGAAATATTGATTCGGTAGTGATTGTTTCTCATTCATCTCCTGAAGGTGTATGGCGTCACAATCAAAATCTGTCAAGACGGAGAGCGCTTACTATGCGTACTTATATCGAGAACGAGCACCCCTCTTTGTTACCTGTGTTGCGTGTCAATCCGGGTGGAGAGTCGTGGAGTCAGTTGCGTGAGTGTGTACGAACAGATACTCTGTTGAAGAAAAAGTCTATCGAACGTGTCTTGAATATTATTGATGACAACTCTGTTTCGATTGAAACCAAGAAGTGGCGCATTGAAAATGACCCCGTTTATCGTTACCTCTATTCGAAGTATTATCGTCGAATTCGTAACTCGATGATGGCTATTTTCTATTCGTACGCTGAGCCGATGTCGTCGTTGGAGGAGGTATTGCCTAAGCCTGTGAAGTTTGAGACCAAGACACCTCTGATGCATATAGATATTCCTCGTATGGAGACTATCGAGTCGCACGAGACACTCCAGTTGCACGACACTCTCACGTTTGCGTTAAAGAGTAATGTTCTGTACGACCTTGCCACAGCCGTTAATGCCGAGGTTGAGGTACCTATTGGCAACCATTGGTCTGCGGCAGTTGAGTATGTCTTCCCGTGGTGGGAGAAGGGTAACAAGTACTGCCTTCAGACTTTGGAGCTGGGTGCTGAGGCCCGCTATTGGTTCAACAATAATACTTATTACGCTAAGAAGTTGCAGGGTATGTTCGTTGGAGCGTACTGTATGTCAGCAAAGTACGACTTCCAGTGGAAGCGCAATCCGGCATATCAGGGTGAGTATTGGTCGGCAGGTGTTACCTATGGTTACGCTATGCCCATTTCGCGACGATTCAATGTTGAGTTCTCACTTTCTGTGGGTTATCTATCATCGACATATCGTCACTATATTCCCGCAGATGATTATAGCGAGTTGTGGCGTGATAAGAACAAGCAGGGTCGCGTAGGTTATTTTGGTCCTACAAAGTTAAAGGTTGCGTTGGTTATGCCATTGAACATTAAATACACGAAAGGAGGTCGCCGATGATGTGGTATCGTAGGATATTCTGCTTGGTAACCTCCGTGTTGCTTATCGCGGGCTGTGTTCGACGCGACTTGGTTGATCCCGACGAATCTGCCTTGTTGCGTATTCGCGTTAATACAGTGGCGGTATCTAATGTGACGGCTGATATCTATAATGAGAAGATTCCTCGTCCTAATCTCTCTTCCGACGTGTTGCGCGTTTTGTTCTACGACCAGAGTGGCGAGCGTATGTTGTCCGAGGGCTTCCTCACCGAGAAGAGCATTGATGAGAACGGTAACGACGTAATATCGGGTAGTGTCTATCTCTCACCTGGTAATTATCGAATTATGGCTTATAACTTCGATACGCCCACTACCCAAGTGCGAAACCACCAGTCTTGGTACGGTGCAACGGCCTACACCTCTACTATCAGTGATGCATTGCGAGCGCAGATTGTGAGTCGTGCTGATTGGTCCGAGCACATCTATTATGAGCCTGACCACTTGATTGTAGCACGTGAGACTAATCGTACTATTGTTCCGCATCATGGCGATTTGGTCATCGAGATGGATGCTTCATCTATCATTGATACCTATTATGTCCAAATTCGAGTAAAGAACATTGAGTACGCCTCTACGGCTAATGCGGTTTTGACTGGCCTGTCGTCGTCGAATAACATTGGTGATAATATCCGTAATGAGGAGGAGTCGTCAGCTATTTTCATCGAGTTGCACAAGAGTATCGACGAGAATATTACCGATGGCAATCAAGATGTGTTGTGCGCAGTGTTCAACACCTTCGGTAAGATTGATGATATGCCAAGTAATATGCATATCACCTTCAATGCCGTTTCTCGCGAGGGTGAAATTGTTGAGAAGGAGATTGATATGACTCCAATCTTTGCTACCGAGGATGCTCGTGTGCGACACTGGTTGTTGATTAACGAAGTTTGGGAGCTTCCAAAGCCTACTACACCACCATCAACAGGTGGAGGTTTCAATCCCGAGGTAGATGATTGGGGCGATGAGGAGGAGAATATACCTATTGAATAAATATAAATAATAAACATAACTAAATTTTATTAAATTACCTTATTTTACAATTATGAAAAAGTATTTGTTTTTGGCAGCTTTGGTGGGCGTAGTGTTCACAAGTTGCGTAAGGAATGAGGAGTTCGCTCCTAAAACTCAGAAGGAGATCTCTTTTGAGGTAGCTAATTACGTGCAGTCAACTCGTGTCGGTGCATTTGACAAAACTCAGTCGTTTGGTGCGTATGTATGGCATAATGATGGTACTACGCTAACACTTATGAATAGTGATGTAGCTGAAGTATCGTATAGTGATCCAAACTGGGTTCCGAATCCAACACTTTATTGGCCTACTACGGGTTCTGTAGATTGTCAGGCTTATTATCCGACATCTCTTAAGCCTACAATGGATGCTGCTGGTCTTACTCTTACTTATCCCACTTATACAGTACTCAATGTTGCTGAGGATACAACTGCAGATCCTACTCACGATGTAAAATATGCAAATCGAGCACATCGTTATAAAGCAAATGAGAGCTATGAGGGTTTCACTGGTATTCCTACTTTGTTCAACCACGCCTTGGCTAAATTGAATTTCAAGGTGGCATTGTCTGATGAAGAGAATCTTTCAGATGTTGTTTGGACAGCCGAAGTAACTAAAATTACTGTTGAGGGTGTATATAATAAAGGTGAGTTGGAGCTTACAACAACAGTTCCTACTGGTACGGATAAAGCACAAAGTAATTGGACTTTACCTTCACCTGCAATCTGGACAAAGGTTGGAGATACTCAAGCTGCTCCAAGAAATTGGGAGGGTACAGTTTCGCTTACAGAGACAGACAATGGTGTTAATGCAAAGACTTTTGATGCAGGCGAGACATACTATGTGTTGCCACAG
>JAFOEH010000134.1 GCA_017380275.1 Alistipes sp. | reverse complement strand
CAAGCATCATAATGATGTTCACTACGTGTTCCATATGTATTTTACTCCTATATTGGGGTTTTAGATATTATAGAAAAAAGAGTTTTAAGGCTTGCGCCTCTATATCTTCCTTTTATAACTATTTTATTATATAATAAATTTAGAAAAAAGTCACCTGTTTGAAAAGAAAAAAGAAAAAAAGCCTGAAAAAAATTTTTTTCTTCCCCGATAAAACGTAGTTTTTGGGCATTTTTTGCGTCTAATAAAGTAGATTAATCCCACGAGGGTGAATAACGATAGAAATTTTTTCATAACTTTGTCTTAATCTGCTCGTCGCCGAGGCTCTGCCACCAGAGCACCCCGCGCGAGTGGCATAACAGAAAAACCAAAAAATAGAAAATACAATGGAAGAAACACGCAAAGATGGGGCCCTGCCCGCAGAGCATAGCGCCTATCTGCCTGAGGGCGCAACAGTTGAAAATTCTTCAGTTGAGGCTCCCGCCTCACAGCCCACGCCACAGAGCGAGCAGCCGTCGCCCGCGGCCGAGTCCGCGCAGCCAGCCGCTGCCAAGCCAGCAGCACCTGTTGCACAGCCGCGTCGAGCAAAGAAGTGCGGCTTCTCGGCAGGAAAGGTATTCCTGGCATCGCTCGGAGCCGTTGTTGTTGGCTCGTTGTTGACGGTAGGCTTGTGGCTTATCATCTTCTCGGGTATCGGCTCGATGTTTGGCTCGACCGAGAAGAAGGCTATCCCCGCCGAGGCTATCCTCCACATCGACTTCGGAGAGGATATCGTCGATGCCCCCTCGATGGATCCTATGGCGGGCTTCGATCTGATGTCGCTGACCCCCATCTCGCAACTCACGCTCTTCGATGCGTTGCGTGCAGTGGAGACCGCCACAACGGATGATCGCATCAAGGGTATCTACATCAACCTCAATGGCACGGGCACAGCCTCATTGACGAGCCTTGAGGAGTTGCGCGAGGCTATCGAGCGCTTCAAGCAGAGCGGCAAGTGGGTTGTGGCCTACAGCGACACATACTCGCAGATCGGCTACTACCTGGCATCCGTAGCCGACAAGGTCTATATGCAGCCCGAGGGCTCGTTCGAGTGGGCGGGTTTGGCTATGCAGACAATCTTCTACAAGGGGCTGATCGACAAGCTCGGCGTCGATATCGATATTCTGCGTCCGACCGTATGTAAATATAAGAGTGCCGTTGAGCCCTACTTCCTCACCGAGATGTCCGATGCCAACCGCCAGCAGATGCAGGAGTTGGTCAATCAGATGTGGGCAGTTGTCATTGATGGCGTATCGGCTTCGCGCGGCATCAGCGCCGAGGAGCTCAACCGTCTGGCCGACGAGATGGCCGTTGTGCTGCCCCAGCAGGCGTTGGAGCACAAGATGATCGACGATGTTAAGTATGCCGACCAGATGGAGACTCTCTTCGAGGAGGAGTACCAGATCGAGGAGCCTGCCTACGTTTCACTCTCGGAGTATGCTTCGGGCCTGGGCGTAGATACCAAGCGTCTCTCATCACCCAAGGTGGCTATCGTCTATGCCAACGGTCAGGTTATGGATGGCGAGGGCACCGACGACAATATCTACGGCTACACCCTCTCGCGCACCCTTAAGGAGGTTGCCGAGGATGACGATGTGAAGGCTGTTGTCGTTCGCGTGAACTCTCCGGGCGGTAGCGCTCTGGCATCGGATATTATCTGGCGCGAGATGGAGAACCTGAAGGCTGAGAAGCCCGTCATCGTATCGATGGGCGAGTACGCCGCATCGGGTGGTTACTACATCTCTGCTCCGGCCGATGCTATCGTGGCCGACCGTTCGACGCTCACCGGCTCGATCGGAGTGTTCGGCATCGTGCCCAGCTTCGGCGGTGCGCTGAAGGATAAGCTGGGTGTGACCATCGATGGCGTGAAGACCAACCGCAACGCAGGTATGGGCACAGGCTTCGAGGCGATGAATTCGACTCAGTTTGCAGCTATGATGCAGAGCGTCGATCGCGTCTATGAGCGCTTCACCTCGATCGTGGCCGAGGGCCGTAACCTCACCATCGACCGCGTGCTCGAGATCGCCGAGGGCCGCGTGTGGAGCGGATCGGAGGCTCAGAAGATCGGCTTGGTTGATACCTGCGGTGGCCTTACGGCAGCGTTGGCTATCGCCGTTGATAAGGCCGAGTTGGGCGAGGATTACCAGATCGTGGAGGTTACGAACGAGGCCGACGGCCTGATGGCTATCCTCAACTCGCTGAACGTGAAGGTGCGCCAGCAGATGACCGCTCGCTCGGAGCTCGGATCGCTCTACCGCGAGTATCAGCAGTTGCAGAACGTAATCGAGAAGCAGGGCGTATATGCACTCTGCCCCTACTTTCAGTTTTAACGAATAGTCGCGGCCCTTCGGGGCGAACTATTATACCTAAACCTACTAAGCATTAAATCAACTTTGTGAGAAGGGTACAACCGTGAGGCTGTGCCCTTTTTATTTGGCAATAAAAATTCAAAATTCAAAATGCAGAATTCAAAATTAAGACCCCTCCGTCGCTACGCGACACCTCCCCTCCATAAGGGGGAGTCCCCGCAGGGGGTGGGGGTTTTATTAACACGTCATTCCCCAACTTGCAGAGCAAGGCGATGGGGAACGCCGCATTTGAGGCGAGAGCAGAGACTGCTTGCAGGCTTTGCTGAGCCGAGGCGGTGAAAAGGCGCGTATGCGGATTAATCCTCCACTAAAAATCCCCTTCATTAGCACACACTTATAAACGCGCGCTATCATTAAAAATCGCCTCCCCCAATACCCGCCAATAATAATTAAACCGAAAAAAATTAGATTTTTATTTGCATATACAAAAAGTAGTAGTATATTTGCACTATACAAGTTGTTTAATACATCAATAATACTACACCTATGGAATATAATCTGATCATTGACGAGCTGTTAAGTGCTTGGGAAGAGACCTACAAAAAAGGGCAACTCACCTTTTGGGTGTTTCTGGCTTTGAAGGAGGGAAACAAATGTATGGAGCAGATAAAGGAGTTTGTCGAGCGGATGTCGCAAGGCACGATGACCTGCGAGGAGCAGAGTCTATATAGAAATCTGCGCAAGTTCCAGCATCTGGAGATCATCGCCTACGATAGCCGCCGAGTAAGCAAAGGGCCCGATAGGAAATATTACTACCTCACCCCGATGGGCAATGAACTATTTAAGCGTTTTGCAAAACGAAATATACTACTATTTACAAACGAATCAATTATTAATCTTCTAAACAAGTAAGTTATGAAAGTATTGACATTCAGATTAGGACAATTTGCCATTGGCGCACTGCTTTTGACGGTTTTATTCCGATATGCTCTAAACTTATGTATCGGAGCGCAGACTCTCGTCGGAACCATAGCGTGTTCGATCGCATATTTCTGTCTTATGTATTTTACGGGTTGGTATTTTGGCCAAAAAGAGGAGAGAGAGTACGATATTTACGACATCGGCTTTAGATACCATTTTATGACCTACGTCATCTGCGTTGCTGTGGGTTTTGCGGCCCATTACGCCGGCTGGCACACCGAGAGTATTGTTGCCTTGGCTGCAACGGCAACCTTTTGGGGCATTGGCGTGTTGATTCACTTTATACTCTTCATCGCCGAGCGCAAAAAGACAATCAAGGGCTACGCCCGTGATGAAATATTCCAGTAAAAGAGAATGTAAAATCCAACCTCTTCAGTGGCGGCTACTCAACGAGTGGTCGCCATTTTT
>JAFOEH010000133.1 GCA_017380275.1 Alistipes sp. | reverse complement strand
ATATGGAGCATCTGATCGACAAGGGTTACAGCCCCATCGTAGCTGACGATATCATCGCAGAGCCCTATGCCGTAGGTCGCAAGTTCACGTCGCGTCCCGACGATCCCTATAGCAAGGTTACTATCGAGTCGCTCACGGGCGATTTGAAGCTCTACGACGGTCGTATGAACCACAACAACGGTTGGTTCGTTTTGCGTAGCGAGATCGCAGCCGGCGCAACGAAGGGTGCTGTGAAGTGGATCATCACGCCCAACATCGTTGAGGATTGGATCTACAAACCCGTGATTCAGACCTCGCAGATCGGTTACCACACCGCACAGGATAAGGAGGCGATCATCGAGCTCGACATCCGCGACAACAGCCGCAAGGCGGCTCAGCTGGTGCGCATCGACGCCGAGGGCGAGAAGGTTGTAAAGCAGATCACCCCCTCGGAGTGGGGCAAGTTCCTGCGCTATAACTACCTGAAGGTGAATTTCACGGACGTGAAGCAGTCGGGCGTATATCAGATTAAGTATGGCGACTCATCATCGCCCGTCTTCCGCATCGACGATTCGGTCTATGATCGTGGCGTATGGCAGCCAGTTTTGGAGTACTTCCTGCCCGTTCAGATGTGTCATATGCGCGTTGCTGAGAAGTATCGCGTATGGCACGACGCCTGCCATATGGACGATGCACAGATGGCTCCCGCCCACAACCACATCGACGGATATGACCAGAAGCCCGGCTTGTCGAAGTATGAGGCTGGCGAGGTTGTGCCTGGTGTGAATATCGGTGGTTGGCACGACGCTGGTGACTTCGACCTGCGTGTTGAGTCACAGGCTGGCGAGACCTATATTCTCACGCTGGCTTACGAGGCATTCCGCCCCGACCTGGACGTTACCTCTATCGACCAGATTAACCGCGTGACGGAGATCCATCAGGCCGATGGCAAGAACGATATGTTGCAGCAGGTGGAGAATGGTGCATTGAGCGTTGTTAGCTCTTACCTCGCACTTGGTCGCCTGTATCGCGGTATCATCACCAACAATCTGCGTCAGTATGTTCTGTTGGGAGACGCTGCAGCGATGACCGACGGCAAGATCGGCAACGAGGACGACCGTTGGATCTTCACCGAGGATAACCCCTCACGCGAGATGTCAACCGCCGCACAGCTGGCAGCTGCATCGCGTGTACTGCGCGATTTCAACGACACGCTGAGTGTACATTGCCTCAACATCTCACGCGAGATTTACGAGAACACGGGTAAGGATAATCCCCGCATCCTCAACCAGAAGATTCAGGCTGCTGTGGAGCTTTATCTAACCACGGGCGAGGATAAGTATCTGAATTTCCTTTACGATAATCAGCAGGCTATCGTCGAGCGCATCAGCAGCGTGGCTTGGTTCACGGCTCGCGCCGAGCAGAAGATCGCAAAGCTGGGTGATAAGCGCGCAAAGGCCTTCTCGAAGGCTTTCCGTGAGGCTCTGCCCAAGGTGGAGAGCGATCTGCAGGTGCAGGTTAAGGAGACTCCGTATGGTGTTCCCTATCGTCCTCACATTTGGGGTGCAGGCTGGGATATCCAGAGCTTCGGCTACCGCCACTACTTCCTTGCATCGGCATATCCCGAGATCTTCTCGAAGGCTCCGATCTTCAATGCGCTGAACTTTATCCTCGGTTGCCACCCCGGCTCTAACCAGGCTTCGTTCGCATCGGGTGTGGGTGCCGAGTCGGCTACGGTAGGTTACGGTTTGAACCGCGCCGACTGGTCGTACATCCCCGGTGGTGTGATTTCAGGTACGGCACTTATTCGTCCCGACTTCCCCGAGCTGTTGACCTTCCCGTTCCTGTGGCAGCAGACCGAGTATGTGTTGGGCGGAGGATCGTCACATTATATGTTCCTCGTGCTGGCAGCCCAGCAATTCCTAAAGAACTAAAAACAGAAAAGGTTGGTCCTGCGGGACCAACCTTTTTTTTATTCTTACTGGGGATGATTACCAACCCAGATCCTTCATCGTACGCGGAGCAGGCGTCTTAGGCAGGGGCTTGCGATTCTTAATCTGCTCGAGAGCAACCTCGATAGCCTTATTGAGCTGCTCGTCCTCACCCATATACTCCTTGATGGGATCGTTGTCAATCAGGATGTCGGGATCTACACCGTGATTCTCCACAATCCACTCACCCGTCTTAGCGTCGTAGTTGGTAAAGAAGGGAACGCGCACATCGGTACCATCGATATAAGGCAGTGAGCCACTGATACCCACGATACCACCCCAGGTGCGAGTACCGATAACTGTACCGAGGTTGTTAGCCTTGAAGCTCCAGGGGAACAGGTCGCCATCCGAAGCCGAATACTTGTCAACCAACAATACCTTCGGGCCGTGATGCGTAGCGTCGGGAATCGTACCGTTACGCTCCTGACCGCGATACATCGTCATACGATAAGCCTGACGCAGCAGACGCTCGATAATCATCGGTGATACATTACCACCACCATTAGCACGGTCGTCGATAATCAACGCCTCCTTGTCGAGCTGCGGGTAGAAGTAACGAGCAAACTCGTTCAAACCCTCAGCGCTCATATCGGGGATGTAAATATAACCTACTTTACCATTGGTAGCCTCCGAAACCTTGCGGATATTCTCCTGAACCCAATTGTAGTGGTAGAGCGGATACTCGTTATCGATGGGGCTTACGACAACCTTGCGAGCTCCCGTAGCTGAAGCCGATGAGCTGATGCTAAGCTCGGTCAGGACGTTAGCCTTACCAACCAGCAACTGATAGATATTCTTTACGCTCGAGGTAGGAATACCGTCGATTGCAACGATATAGTCACCCTCCTTAACATCCACTCCGGGCTCGGCCAGAGGCGAACGCAACGTCTGGCTGTAAACGCCACCGGGCAGAATCTTCTCGATACGGAAGAAGCCGCTCTTATCGCGCTTGAGCTCTGCGCCCAACAATCCCATCGGGATACGCTCCACCTGAGGCATCTCACCAGGATTTACATAGGCGTGACCGCAACCAACCTCCGAAATCATCTCGCCGATGATATAATTAAGGTCCAGACGGGTCTTTGCATAGGGCAGCAGCACCTCATACTTCTTCTTAATAGCCTTCCAGTCGATGCCGTGCATATTCTCCAGATAGAAACCGTCGCGGAACGCGCGCCAAACCTCGTCGTAGATCTGTGCCCACTCCTGCATATAGTCAACCTCGGCAACCATATCCTTCGTGCTCACAGCCTCACGCAAATTAGCCTTCGCTGTGGGGAAGTCGGCCACGAACATCTGGCGGCCCTTCATATAGAGAGCCTTCTTGCTACCGGGCGTAACCGTTACCGATGCACCCTCGGCTACGGTCTCCTCTTTCTGAGTCTTGAGATCGAATGCCTTCAAGCCGCCTGAGCCAGAGTAATATACCTTCTTACCATCAGAGTAGAAGTTACGATACATACCTGCCGCCAATGGCAACTTAACGATGCGACCGGGCAGATTCTCGGGATCAATCTTCACCTCAACGGGACCCTCGGCGGGCTTTGCAGCCTCCACAGCGCCATCAGTAGGCAACAGCGGCGAGGGAGTTGAAGCGGCCAACATAGCCATATAGATACCGTTCATACGGGTATAGACGTGATTCCACTCGGTCTGGCTGTATGTAGAGTTAAAGTCGCGTGCCGAAGTGAAAATCAAATACTTGCCATCGGTACTAAATACGGGAGCGGATGACGAATACCAACGCTCCGTCACGGGGTACTCCTTCTTCGATGCGAGGTTGAATACATACACAACGCTCATATCGTTCTCTGCACTCTTGGTGTAGGTAATCCACTTGCTATCGGGAGAGAAAGCTACGCCCGCAGGCTCGCCATTGGGATTCTGCATAAGGGTCTGCTTGCTCTTCGATGCGATATTCACCTCCACCAGACGATTCTTGCGGTCGGTGTAGAGCAGAGTCTTTGAATCGGGTGCCCAGATCACCTGACGAATGTAGGTATCGCTACCCTTGGTAAGCTGCTGAGGCTCGCCATCCTCGCCCTGCAACCATACCTCGGTCTCGCCCGTGCGATCGCTGATGTAGGCAATCCACTTACCATCGGGACTCCACTTCGCACCACGCTCGTTTGCGCCCGATGTGCGGGTGATATTGCGTGTTACGCCCTTCTCCACGGGTACGTTGAAGACCTCGCCACGAGCCGTTACGGCCACGCGCTTGCCATCGGGAGAGAGGCTCGCTGAGGTGAGGTTGCCGGCTACGTTCTTCATCTCCTTACGAGCGTAGATGCTCTCCGAGTTGAGCGTAATCGAAACATTCTCGGCCTTGCGGGTGAGTGGGTCAAACTTGAAGATGTAACCACCCTGCTCATAAACGATTACCTCGCCATTGGTCGAGGGGAACTTGATATCGTAGTCGGTGTAGTTGGTCACCTTCTCAGTCTTCTTTGTAGCTGTGTTGTAAACAAAGAGGTTCATCGTGCGGTCGCGGTCGCTGATAAAGAAGATCTCCTCGCCAATCCACATCGGGAATATATCCTGCGATACGTTGTTGGTTACGTTCTCAATCTTCTTCGACGCAGGGTCATACACCCATACATCGTCGGCCATACCGCCCTTATAATACTTCCAAGTACGGAACTCACGCATCACACGGTTGTAAGCCAGTTTCTTACCATCGGGCGAGTACGAACAGAATCCACCCTCAGGCAAGGGCAGCTGCTCGGGCATATCACCCTCAGCCGATACCGACCACAGCTTACCACTGAAGCCATCGCCGATGCGGTTACGATAAAGAATATTCTTGCCATCGCGAGTCCACGTCATCACGATATTGTTGGGACCCATACGGTCACCCACATCGTCGCGACTATTTGTCGAGGTGTAGGTCAAGCGCTCGGGCTCACCACCGCTCTTGGGCATCATGTAAACCTCCGTATTGCCGTCATACTGAGCCGTGAAGGCGATTGACTGGCCATCGGGCGAGAAGCGAGCAAACATCTCCATTCCGACGTGCGATGTCAAGCGCTGAGCCTCACCACCCGTCAAAGGAGCCTTATACAAATCGCCCGCATAGGTAAAGACTACATCCTGACCATTGGTGGCTGGGAAACGTAGCAGTCGAGCCTCGTCAGCCGAGACCGAAAGCGTAGCCCCTGCAAGTAGCAGGGAGAGTAATAGTTTCTTATTCATATATTTGAGTATTTAGTTTTGCCTGAATTATTTTATTTCCAAAGCTTGGGCAGGAAGCTGAAATAAAGCAAGTGACGCCACGTCATAAAGTCGTGTGCCGAGAAGCCGCCAATGTAATACTCGTGCTCAACACCCATCTGCTCCAACTGCTTGTGCAGCTGTGTGTGGCGCGACTCATCGTTGGTCTCGTACTTACCTGCACCGATAAAGATATAATCGAAGTCGGCCTTATCGAAAGCGGCCTTATCGCGACCCATAGCTACGTTATCCTCACCAAAAGCCTTCTCGTCGGCAGCCGTAAGTGCTGCGCTCAGAATACCGAGTGAGCCGAAGAGGTCGGGGTTACGGAAGCCGATATACTGCGTGTGGCGACCGCCCATCGAAAGACCTGCCAGAGCGCGGCCCTTGCGATCCTTGATAGTGCTGTAGTGTGAATCAACCCAGGGAATTACACACTCCTTATACTCGCGCTCCATCATCTTGAACGAAAGCTCGCTGTGGTTGGGCGTTGAGCGGTGAACGATCTGGTTGTTTACCATAACCACGATCGTAGGCTCGATCTTACCCTCGGCAATCATATTATCCATAATCCAGTTCACCTGACCATACTTATACCACGAGTCAGTAGCCTCGCCCGAGCCACCCATAAGGTAGAGAACGGGGTACTTCTTTGCTGCGTCGTACTTAGGAGGAGTGTAGACTACGATCGTGCGCAGGCCGTTAGACACGATTGAGTTGTAGTAGCTGGTGGTTACCGAGCCGTGCTCAACAGCGGGATTGGGGTCGTAGTAAGCAGGCTTATCACCGTGAACGTAGAGCATACTCGACGCGGGCATCGTACCGTGGTTGTGGAGTGTATTGGCAGGATCTACGAAGCTAACCCCATCAACACTAAAGGTATAGGTATAGACATCGGGAGTAAAGGGGCCTGCCTTAACCGACCACACGCCCTTATCATCCTTGGTCATCTCGGCGCTGCGAACATCCATTCCGCCCGTAAACATCGTTCCGCGCACAACCACCTGCTTGGCGTTGGGAGCGTAAAGACGGAACGTAACGGTGTGGTCGTCGTGAACCTCTGGAGAGATTACGCGGGCACCCATCGGGGCCAGACCTTGAGTATTTGCCTGTGGATTGTGGGTCTCATTAACCCAAGATTGTTGTGCCATAGCCGCCATCGAGAGCGACAGCGCTGCAATTGTAAAAAGAATTCGCTTCATATCGGTTTGTTTTAGTGATTTCCCTTCTTATAAGGCAACAATTGCCAAGAACAAAGATATAAAAAAAATAATTTCACTATTGCGTCCGAATATTTTTCTTATTGATTTTGATACTTTTTTACACCGTTACACATTATAATATGTAAGATTTTCGATTATAATTACTATTTTTGCTCCCAAAGACACCAAAAAACAATAACTATGAAATTCAAAAAACAGATTTTTATGGCAGCTATAGCAATCGCTGCCTGCGGATGTGGCAGCAGCAATAAGTCCGACAATCCGCTCTTTAACGAGTTCACCGCTCCGTTCGGTATCGCTCCCTTCTCGGAGATCACGATCGATCACTACCGCGAGGGTATGCTTCGTGGTATGGAGGAGCAGAAGGCTGAGATCGAGGCTATCGTAAACAACCCCGAGGCTCCCACCTTCGAGAACACCATTGCAGCTCTGGACCAGTGTGGCGCTACGCTTCGCAAGGTGCGTGGTACGTTCAGCCCCCTGTCAAGCAGCAACTCAAACGACGAGATTCGCGCGCTGCAGAAGGAGCTCTCACCTCTCTCATCGGCTCACAGCGATGATATCAACCTTAATCCCGCTCTGTTCGCTCGCGTTAAGGCTGTTTACGAGCAGAAGGATAATCTGAAGCTCACCGCCGAGGAGCAGAAGGTGTTGGAGAACACCTACAAGCGCTTCGTAAATAGCGGTGCCGAGCTTAGCGAGGCGGAGAAGGAGAAGCTTCGCGCACTGAACCAGGAGCTCTCGATGTTGCAGCTCACATTCTCACAGAATCTCCAGCACGAGACCAACAACACCTTCGTAGTGGCTAACTCTCTCGAGGAGCTCAAGGGTCTACCCCAGGCAAACATCGACGCTGCGGCTAAGACCGGGGCGGCCCCTTCAACATCCAGCTTTCCGGCGGCGAACCCACCATGCGCAATGATCTGGACAAAATCATCGCCCTGGGCAAAGAGAAGGGCTTCTCCTTCTTCCAGCTGAACACCAACGGTGTGAGAATTGCAAAGGAAGAGGGCTATGCGGAATATCTGAAGCAAGCCGGTGTCAGTGTGGCTTTTCTGCAGTTTGACGGACTGACGGATGATATCTACCGTACCCTTCGTGGCACAGAACTGCTGGAAATCAAACTCAAGGCCATTGACAACTGCAAGGCTGCGGGAATCCCTGTGGTTCTGGTACCCACGGTGGCGCCCGGTGTCAATGACCATGCGCTGGGTGATATTTTGAAGTTTGCCCTGCCCCGGGCTCCCCATATCCGGGGTGTCCATATTCAGCCCATCTCCTATTTCGGACGCTGCGGTCTGGATGCACCGGAAGTTCGGCTGACCATTCCTGCGGTGCTGCGCCGGATTGAGGAGCAGATGGACGGCATTATGAAAATCACCGACTTCGGCGGCGGCGGTGCGGAAAGTCCTTATTGTTCTTTCCATGCCAGCTATATGCGCAGAAAAGATGGAACCATCAAAGCTCTGCCCCGGCGTCGGAGCCAGTGCTGCTGCGTCAAGTCCAGCGAAGCCCGGGATTTTGTTTCCCAGCAGTGGAGCGGCAAGGCGAGCTGCTGCGACGGTGACGAGGCCACATCTTCTCTGGATGAATTCCTGCAGCAGACGGTAGAAAATACCTTTACCGTGTCCGGCATGGTCTTCCAGGATGCCTATAATTTGGATCTGGATCGGCTGCGCCGGTGTTACATCTGTGAAGTGGATACGGACAAGGGCATGGTACCATTCTGTGCCTACAATCTGACGGATATCCACGGACGAGCCTTGTACAGAAAATGAGACGAACGAACTTAGAAAACTGGATTGAACAAGCGGAAGGGCTTCCCGGTCTGTCCCGGGAAGCCCTGGAAACACTTCAGCTGCAGCGACTCAACGAAACCCTTGCCCGTGTGAAAGCGAGAGAGGGCTTTTACAGGGATTATCCCCAAAGTTTGGATTCCCTTTCTGACTTACGGAAGCTTCCTTTCACAACAGCACAGGACCTGTCAGAGCATCCGGGAACGTTTCTGCTGACAAGCCAGAGCGAGGTGAGCCGGGTGATCTCCGGGGCAACCTCCGGCACCACAGGCCCGGCCAAACGGGTGTTTTACACGGAAAGTGACACGGAGCATACCGTAGGCTTTTTTGCGGCAGGCATTTCCGAAATGCTGTCTGCGGGAGAGAAATGCTTCATTGCCTTTCCCTTTACCGGCCCCTTTGGATTGGGAGATCTGATTGCAAAAGCGGTGGAACGGTTGGGAGGTATCCCTATTCGGGCAGGCTTTGGACAAGCTTTCGGAATGCTTACTTATCAAGCGATTTCATCGTTGGGATTAGTTCCCTGATTTTTTTATTATTATCTGTCTTT
>JAFOEH010000132.1 GCA_017380275.1 Alistipes sp. | reverse complement strand
TTGCAAAATGAAAGCTCTGTATACCATTTTGTTGCTCGTTGTGAGTAACGTTTTTATGACTTTTGCGTGGTATGGTCACTTGAAGCTTCAGCAGATGAAGCTCATTTCATCTTGGCCGTTGTGGCTGGTTATTATCTTCTCGTGGGGTATTGCCCTTGCGGAGTATTCGTGTCAGATACCTGCCAATCGTATCGGCTTTACCGGCAACGGAGGTCCTTTTACTCTTATGCAGCTGAAGGTCATTCAGGAGGTAATTACGCTTATCGTCTTTACTCTATTCTCAACACTTGCTTTCCGAGGTGAGTCGTTGCATTGGAATCACTTTGCTGCCTTCGGATGCCTTGTCTTGGCGGTCTATTTCGTCTTTATGAAGTAATCAGGCAATGACGCGCGAGGAGTTCGAGATATTGTGCCGGCAGGAGGTGCGCGAAGCTATTGATGCGGCCATCGAGCGCAATCCGTTGGAGATTGCTCTTGATAGGCGTGTGCCTTATGCCCGTGAGGTTGCCACGCAGGTAAAATATCTGCAAAAGGCAAAGTCGAAACTTCCTTCGCTATATGCCGTGCGTGCTATCGTTCCGCCGCGAGCCTTCGAACAGTCGTCGAGCGAGGAGTGTGCCTCGGCAAAGCATATCGAGGGTGATAGTCTGCTCGATCTGACTTGCGGCTTGGGTGTGGATGTCGCGGCCTTTGCTCGAAAATTCAAGCGGGTAGTTACTCTTGAGCGTGATGAGGTGTTGGCCGATGTGGTGCGCGAAAATTTCTTGCGTCAAGGAGTCACGAATGTCGAGGTGGTAACAGCTTCGGCCGAGGATTTTGTTTTTACTACCGACGAGCATTTCGATTGGGTTTATGCTGATCCCGATCGCCGCACCGACGATGGAAAGCGTGTGTTCCGTTTGGAGGATTGTTCGCCAAATATGCTTTCGCTGATGCCGTCGCTGAGGCGGATTGCCGATAATATTGCAATGAAACTCTCGCCGCTATTCGATGTTGATGAGGTGTTTCGTCTTTTTGATGATTGCAGTGTGGAGGTGGTCTCGCTGGGCGGTGAGTGCAAGGAGGTGATGGTCTATATCGACTCTCGCCCTGCGCAGATTGTGGCCGAGGCCGTAGGACGCGGACGCTATGTTATTTCGCGCGAGGAGGCTATGAAAGAGCAGGTCGTGCCAGCGGAGTTTGCGGCGGCGGAGTATCGCTATCTTATCATCCCCGATGTGTCGCTGCAGAAGGCGCGCCTTACGCGGTGTGCTTTGAGTCGTTGTGCTGATGTGTGGAGTGATAATGCTTTTGGTTTTGCGCGTACTATGCCCGAAGATGTGTTAGGACGCGTGGAGCCTATTCAGAGTATCGAAACCTTCGACATTAAGCGATTTAAGCGTGAAATGAAGGGTGTGGGTGTCGATCTCCTGGTGCGTGATTACCCTGTGAGCGTCGAGGAGTTACGCAAACGATGCTCGCTGCGAAGTGGCTCGGAGTGCCGAGTGGCTGTCACACGTATTCTTGGCCGTGATTATCTGATTCGCCTTGCCAAGATGTAATATCTGCTATTTACTCAGTAACTCTCGGTTTTTAATCAACTGCGCGATTTTGACAGCCGTATTATAAACGTTGGCGGTTGCAACATCGTGTTGCATTGCTATGTTTAGCGGAAGTGGGGTATCTGTTATTGGAATAATTGCTGTGAAATCACTCTGCTGCAATTCGTCGCAATCTACCACAGCCCCGCCGATGGCTATGGTGGGGATTCCCTGTGCCCGAGCCGCGCGAAGTACTCCGCTTGGAGCCTTGCCCATACTGGTTTGGCTGTCGATACGTCCCTCGCCCGTCACAACAAGGTCGCTGCCTTCGATGAGAGAGTCGAAATCAATTGCTTTTAAAATCAAATCCACACCGCGTTCGAGCTGTGCGCCGAGCAGTGCAGTAATGCCACCTCCAAGACCTCCGGCAGCGCCAGCGCCGGGCATTGTGGCGATGTCGATGCCGTTGTGCGCCTTTACCCGCTCGGCAAAGTGGCGTAAGCCGCTGTCAAGAATCTCGACCATTGCCTCATCGGCACCCTTTTGCGGCGCAAAAACATAGGCTGCACCCATCTTTCCATAGAGTGGATTGGTAACATCACACGCCACCTTTATCTCTGCTTTTTTCAGCTCCGGCATAGCGGAACATTCATCTATTGAAGCAATCTTTTCAAGAATCTCACCACCTCCCGAAAGCTCGTTTCCGGCTGTGTCAAGGAAGCGGAAACCTAATGCACGCAACATCCCCACTCCGGCATCGTTGGTTGCGCTGCCGCCTATGCCGATTATCAGATGTTGCGCTCCGCGACGTAACGCATCGGCAATGAGTTCTCCCGTGCCGTAGGTTGTGGCCTTCAGAGGATTCTGCTCCGACTTTGTGAGTAATGGAAGTCCGCTTGCTGCCGACATCTCGATGATGGCAGTATGTGACTCCTCTATTAAGCCGTAGCGAGCCTTTATTGGTCGCATTAAAGGATCGGCAACCTCGGTTTCGATGTATCGGCCACCCAGAGTGTGTACCAATGCGTCGATTGTTCCCTCGCCACC
>JAFOEH010000131.1 GCA_017380275.1 Alistipes sp. | reverse complement strand
GTAAAAAATACTTCAGGAACAGATGATGCTATTTTATTCCCTGTTGCAAGTTTTGCAGATGTAAAACGAAATAACAATTCTCTTTCAACAACAAACTATATCATTATTGATAAAGCTGAAGGTTTGTTAGACAACGGTTCAAATGGTGATGGTGATGGTTACGACGAAAACCTCAAATCAAATGGTGAATGGATGGTAACATTTGATTCATTAAAATTGCCAGACGGTGTTTACGAAATTTTCTATGTTGTTGTTGATATTGTAGAACTTTATCGACGTGGCCAACTCTACGGTAAAGGGGCGAATATACTGTCCCGACATCAGATATCCACGCTTATACTGCTCCACATCGGTGAGCAGGTCGGCCGCCGCAATCGATCCACTCGCACCCTTCTGATTAAAGATATTGATCACGTTGAGCGAGAACTTCACACTACGACTCAGATCGAAATCAACACCGCCGAAGGTCTCCCAGCGACCCTTGAAATAGAGCGAGTTAGTGCGGTTGATATACTGCTTGCTCTGGTAGCGCATACTCAACCAGAAACGCCAGCGGTCGATCTGATACGAGGGGTCGAGCTCCACAATCACCTTCGACATTCCGATTACGTCACTATCGTTGAAGTCGTATTTCTGTCCCGCGCCATCGCTAAATACGGGCTGGAACGAGAAATTCTTGTACTTGGGATCCTGATAGGTGAAAAGGCCGTGAAACGAGAAACCCTCGAAGGGCGTAAGCACCAGATCGGTGGTCCATCCCAACGTGGCCACATCATAGACAATAGGCAGAATCACCGTCTCGCTGGCATCGTTGGGGTTGGTGAACTGATCACGATATTTGAAGTTGGTCTGGCCGATGTAGGTAAACTGCGACGTAAGCTCAATCCACGGGTTGTTCCAATAGATTCCCGCCCGCACCATATTCACGTTGATGGCATCCATCTTGGGCATAAACGGACCTGCAAAATCCTGGAGGTTAGGGCGCTGACGCACGCCGACATACTCTCCGACAAGACCGAAGCCGTCGATAATCGAGTAACGGGCATTGAGCGTATATGAGGGATTGAACCAGTCATAGGTTCCGAACTGGTTGATTTTGGCATCCTTCAGGCTGAACTTATATCCTCGCACGTTGGCCGGCTCGATGAGCTGACCATCCTCGGTGAAGGCGATAGCGGCATCGCCCTTCTGGTGCATCCACTCCAAGCGCACACCCAGCGAGAGCCAGAGGCGGTCGGTGACATCCCAATCATCCGATGCAAAGAGCGCTATACGATTCTCATTACCATCGTAATACTCGCTACCCTCGTTGTAGATCGAGCCCGACTCCCCGCCCTGCAACAACTTGCGGGGCGCGACTGCACCCTCGTGGGCATAAATCCAAGTGTTGGCATAGATGCGGGCACGGTTAAACCACAGATTAGCTCCCACACGCCAAGAGTGACGCTCGTTGGGGGTTTTACCCGTCAGCGTGGCCGTCGTCATCGAGCTACGCTCCAAACCCTCAAAGTAGAGCATATAGCGATCCTGCACCATACCTTCGTACGGCGTTCCGTCCTCCAGCGTGTAGCCATCGCCTACGCCCGCACGATGCAGGCCCGCCAACTTGAGCTTCAGCGAGTTATCGACAGCATCCTTGAGCTTACTGCTAATATTGAAGTGATTGCCGTTGTCGAACGTATAGTCAAAATTGAGCGATAGCTGATGATTGTACGACGTGGCGGCATCCTCAATCGGGCGATGGGTCATCTTGCCGTCGCGGATGCTATAATAGTCGATGAAAGAGTAGTCGGGAAGCAGCTGGTCGTGGCCCAGGTCGAAATCGCCATACTGATCGACGCTACCATCCTCGCCATTGAAGTAGAAGAGGCCCGTATTGTCGCTGATCGACGTGCAACGGGCATATTTATAGTTGACACTGAACTCGCCTCGACCATCAGCAAAAATTTTGTTGATGCCGAGCTTGTAGATCTGCATCTTATCCTGAATATCCATCGCATCGAGATGGTTGCTACCCGGATCGAAGCCCTGATACGATCCTGCCGTGTAGCCCCACCCACGCCCTATCGGGCCCGAGATATTGACATCGAAAATCTGTTTGCCGTAGAGGTCAAAGGTGTAAGAGGCAAGTCCTCGAAACTCTTCGCTCGCCCGTACCGAGGTCGACGAGAGGACATACTTGCACTGACCATACTGCAACGCACTCTCCGAAAGCGAGAGCAGCGACTGCTCAGCCGTGCTCACTCCGCCACGCCACGAATAGTAGGGGTAGTCGGGCCAGAAGAGGTACGACACAGGCGTGCCATCCTCGAAGATATCGACCGCCGCGCCCTCGGGCAGACCGATCGAGATCTGTCGCGGCTGATTCGAATTCGATGCATTGAGCATCACGTTGCGGTTCTTCTCCTCCTTCGTCGAGCGATCATCATCACTCGATGCAGGCTCCTGCGCCGACACGACCGCAGAGAGCGCAAGCAAGAATAGGCATAGTAGATATTTTCTCATAGCATAATGATTTGAGAGTTCGCTTTTTACAAAGATACGACATTATCGGCTCTCCACACTTGATATAAATCAAAAAAAAGAGGGTGCTACGAAATTTATCAAGCACCCTCCCTATTCTGCGACTATTATAATCCCTTAAATGAAGATGTACTTCAGAATGAAGAGTACGGCCAGCACATACATCGTCGGAGTGATGCGCTTAAAGTTTCCGCACAACATATTGAGTAGAACGTATGTAATCATACCAATTAGGATACCGTCCGAGATCGAGTATGCCATCGGCATCATCACGATGGTGATAAAGGCGGGGATCGACTCGGCATAATCCTCGAGTGCAATATTCTTAATGGGGCTGAGCATAAACAATCCCACGATAATCAGCACGGGTGCTGTTGCTGCCGAAGGAATCGCAAGGAAGAGCGGCGAGAAGAAGAGGGAGATAGCAAAGCAGCAGGTCACGGCAAAAGCCGTCAAGCCCGAGCGGCCACCCTGCGCCACACCCGATGCACTCTCGACGTAGGTCGTCGTGGTTGAAGTTCCGAGGCAAGCACCCAGCGTAGTTGC
>JAFOEH010000130.1 GCA_017380275.1 Alistipes sp. | reverse complement strand
TAATGCGGCAACGTACATAGTCGCCAACCTTGTGGTCGCCTCGGTCGAATACGACAACTTTGTTTTGCGACGTACGGCCAAACAACTGCTCCTCGCTACGCTTCGATGTACCCTCAACCAGCACCTCGAACTCCTTGCCCACGTCGCGACGGTTGCTCTCGGCGGAGAGGCGGTTCTGGAGGTTGATGATCTCCGTGAGGCGCGCAGTCTTGACATCCTCGGGGATATCGTCACCCAAATTACGCTGTGCGAAGGTGCCCGGGCGCTCCGAATACTTAAACATAAAGGCGAACTCGTAGCCTACCTCCTCCATCAGCGAGAGCGTCTGGCGGTGATCCTCCTCAGTCTCGCCTGTGAAGCCGGCGATAAGGTCGGTTGTGATGGCGCAGTCGGGCATATAGCGACGGATGGCAGCTACGCGGTCGAGGTACCACTCGCGGGTATATTTGCGGTTCATACGCTCGAGCATCACTGTTGAGCCCGACTGGGCGGGCAGATGGATGGCACGGCAGATGTTGGGCATCGAGGCCATAACCTCCAATAGGCGGTCGCTCATATCCTTGGGGTGCGACGTGGCGAAGCGTACGCGAAGCAGCGGCGAGATCTCGGCAACAGCCTTCAGCAGAGATGGGAAATCGACATCGCCCGTGCGGTATGAGTTTACGTTCTGTCCCAGAAGAGTAACTTCGCGGTAGCCATTTTCGAATAGCGAACGTGCCTCGGCAATGATAGTAGCGGCATCGCGGCTACGCTCGCGGCCACGAGTGTAGGGCACGACGCAGTATGAGCAGAAGTTGTTGCAGCCGCGCATAATAGCGATGTAGGCGCTAACGCCATTCTCGTCCAGACGTACGGGAGCGATCTCGGCATAGGTCTCCTCCTGCGAGAGAAGCACATTTACACCCTTCACGCCCGACTCGGCCTGACGTACCAGATGCGGCAGGTCGCGGTAGGCATCGGGGCCTACGACGATATCAACGGCCAGATCGCCCTCGGTCAGGCGCTCCTTCAGACGCTCGGCCATACAGCCGATGATGCCGATGAGCAACGACGGCTTACGCTTGCGCAGGCGGCGCATCTCCGTCAGACGGCCCCAGATACGCTGCTCAGCATTGTCGCGGATCGAGCAGGTGTTAATCAGGATGATGTCGGCTTCGTTGATATCCTTTGTATAATAGTATCCCTCCTGTTGCATAATCGAGACAACAATCTCGCTGTCGCCGACGTTCATCTGGCAGCCATAGGTCTCAATGAAGAGCTTACGCCCATCACCCGTAAGGGGACGAAGTGAATTTATCATAGCGATAGGGTGTTAGTCGTTAAGGATTGATTCTTTGCCGGTCAGAGTCTTGAAGCCCTCGCCATAGGTGTCGTATGCATCGGTCACGACGAGGAACAACGTGGGGTCGATCTCGCGGATCTTGCGCTGCACCTGTGCTACCTCGCGGCGGCTAACGACGAGGAAAATCATCTCCTTCTCGTTGTTGCTGTACATTCCCGATGACTTGATGTATGTACCACCGCGCTCCATATCGTTGATGATGTATTGGCGCAAGGGCTCCGAGTGGGTATTACCGATGATAAAGAGCAACTTATCGTACGAAGCACCGTCGATCGCATAGTCGATAACGCGTGAGGCAACGAAGATACAGATGAGCGAGTAGAGCGAGAGCAACCAGCCTCCGTTCTCGGCCCCTGTGTCGGTACCTACGCCGAAGCCGATGACGATAAGTCCGGCCAGCACGACAAATGAGTCGGCGATGAGTACGCCGCGCGAGAAGGGGACGTGGAGGTAGCGGTTAAGGATCATCGCGATAATGTCGGTACCGCCCGTTGTGGCGTTACTGCGTACCACGAGTCCGAGGCCCGCACCGATGATCGTACCGCCCAGAATACACGCCAGCATAAGGTGATCAGATAGGTCGATAGCACCGCCTACGAGCTGCGATGCGTCGAGCGTCTGAAGTGCCTCCTTGGTGGGGTAGGCCAGCGATGAGATGATGTTCATAAATCCCGGCGTGAGGAATGCTGCGAAGAGCGTGCGACCTCCGAACTGCTTGCCAAAGAGGATGATAGCGATGGTAAGCAACGGAATATCGAACATATAGCCGAATGTACCAACCTGAATTGAAGGGAAGATGTTGTGCAGCACGATACCGAGTCCGTAGACTCCACCCGGAACGATGTTGTAAGGGTTGATGAAGAATACGAAGCCAATGGCGCACATAATGCAACCGATGACGATAGCGATCATTTCACGCCACCATACCAAATCGGTGATAGTCTGTTTTATACCTTGTTTTAGTGTCATATTTGTGTCATTTTTCGGCTGCAAAGGTAGTAATTTTTTGAAAAATATCATTCGTTTGCTTCGATCGGTTTATCATTTATTGCCTATAAGGCAAAACTTGGGCGGAAGTCTGTGGATGATATGACTGGGCGTGGATGCTTGTTGTGGTGTTTGGATGTGGTATGACATAAGAATAGGAGTTATTGATTTCTCGCAAATAATATCCAAAAAGGTATAGTAAATTGGTCGGATTGTGGTATTCTAATTTGACTCATATTTTGATATTTAGACTGCAATTTCGCTCTGTTTTGGGAATGTTTGAGTATCCCCTGTCGTAGAAAACTGGCCTAAAAAGGATGGAATAATTGGTAATTTCACCACAAAATAGGCAATTTCGTAACAATTACACCGCTTTTACAACATTCGCCGTCCCATTGCCACATATATTTTGAATATCGCAAAAAATAGGTGAT
>JAFOEH010000129.1 GCA_017380275.1 Alistipes sp. | reverse complement strand
CTTTTCAAATCATACAATCGCTGGTTTCTGCTGTTTTTGTGGCCTATGCCTGTGATTGAGCGCAACAAGAAGAATCACCAGATTGCGATGGCGTTGTTTTTCCTGTTGGCGATTTTGGTGGCAGTAAGTGTTAATACCTGGTTGCAGGGCGAGTGGCCGGCTACTCACGGATTTAGTCGCGCTATGTTGGTCTATTCTTCGGCCTATTTCATTGTGGCACTTGTGTTTGCAGCTTGGTTGAAGATAAAAGAGAAGAAAAATAAATAAGAAACAAAAAAAATAAAATTATGTCAAGAGAAGTTCGTGTGCGTTTTGCTCCGTCGCCTACGGGGCCCCTTCATATGGGTGGTGTGCGTACTGCACTTTATAACTATTTGTTTGCGCGCCGTCACGGTGGTAAGATGATTCTTCGTATCGAGGATACCGACTCGCAGCGCTTCGTGCCCGGAGCGGAGGAGTATATCATCGAGTCGCTGAAGTGGTGCGGCATCGAGATCGAC
This sequence comes from Alistipes sp., assembly GCA_017380275.1. The sequence goes on along the minus strand of JAFOEH010000129.1, from coordinate 7,164 downwards.
GAGGGTGTTGGCGTTGGCGGACCCCACGCTCCCTATCGTCAGAGCGAGCGCAAGGAGATTTATCTCAAGTATGCAAAGCAGCTCGTTGAGGCTGGCTGGGCATACTATGCATTTGATACGGCGGAGGAGTTGGATGCGTTGCGTAAGGAGGCTGAGGCTGCAGGTCAGACCTTTGCCTACAACTACACTGTTCGTGAGAAGTTGCCTACATCGTTGAGCCTCTCGCAGGAGGAGGTTGAGGAGCGTATAGCTCGCGGCGATATATGGGTTGTGCGTTTTAAGATGCCTGAAAATGAGGTTGTCGAGATGGATGACCTGATTCGCGGCCACGTCAAGGTGAACACCTCGACGCTGGATGATAAGGTGCTCTACAAGAGCGCTGATCAGTTGCCGACCTATCACTTGGCAAACATCGTCGATGACCACCTGATGGAGATCTCGCACGTTATTCGTGGCGAGGAGTGGTTGCCCTCGTTGCCGTTGCACTACCTGCTGTATCGTGCCTTCGGCTGGACCGATACGCAGCCGCAGTTTGCTCACCTGCCCCTGCTGCTGAAGCCTACGGGTGGCGGTAAGCTCTCGAAGCGCGATGGCGACAAGATGGGTTTCCCCGTATTCCCCCTGTTCTGGACTTCGCCTACGGGTGAGACTGCGCACGGCTATCGTGAGGATGGTTACTTTGCGGAGGCGTTCGTAAATATGTTGGCTCTGCTGGGTTGGAATCCCGGAACGGAGCAGGAGCTCTTCACGATGCAGGAGTTGATTGATTCATTCTCGTTGGACCGCGTGTCGAAGGCTGGCGCACGTTTCCAGCCCGATAAGGCTAAGTGGTTCAATGCGCAGTATATGCACCACAAGACGGACGAGGAGTTGGCTGCGCTGTTCCAGCCTATCTTGAAGGAGCACGGCGTGGAGACCTCGGATGAGTTGGCTGGTAAGGCGGCTGGCATTATGAAGGAGCGCGCGTCGTTCATTACCGATTTGTGGGATTTGACCTCCTATTTCTTCGTAGCTCCCACGCAGTATGAGGAGAAGCAGATGAAGAAGTATTGGAAGGGCGAGAATCCTGCACGTCTGAAGGAAGTGCGTGAGGTGTTGGCCTCAATCGACGACTTCTCGCTGGAGAATACCGAGGCTGTTGTGGGTGCTTGGATTCAGGAGAAGGGCTACGGTATGGGTCAGATTATGAATACGTTGCGCTTGGCATTGGTGGGCGCTGGCACGGGCCCGGGTATGTACGACGTAACGGCATTTATCGGTAAGGAGGAGTGCTTGAAGCGAATTGATTATATCCTCGAAAACCTTAAACCTTTGGAGTAATGGAGATTCTGCAGCATATTTGGGGTGCTACGCCCGAGGGCGAGGCGATCGTAATCTATACCCTGCGTAATGATAACGGTTGCGAGGTGCAGGTATGTAACATTGGTGCGGCTATCGTGTCGGTTAAATCGCCCGACCGCGATGGCAACATTGACGATATCGTGCTTGGCTACAAGGATCCGATGAGCTACTTCGGCGATGGCGCAGCAAGCGGCAAGAGTGTTGGCCGAGTGGCTAACCGTATCGCGCGAGGTAAGATGACAATCGAGGGCGTGGAGTATTCGCTCGAGATTAACAATGGCCCTAACCACCTGCACGGCGGCTCGAAGGGTTTTGCTAATCAGCTCTGGGAGAGCCGTGTGGAAACCAATCGAGTGGTGTTCTCGCGCATCTCGCCCGATGGCGAGCAGAACTATCCCGGCGAGTTGTATGTCGAGGTGGGTTACTACTTCGGTGAGGACAATGCGCTGGAGATTACCTTTGCGGCTAAGAGCGACAAGACCACGGTGGTGAACCTCACGAACCACACATACTGGAACCTCGCAGGCGAGGGTAGCGGCAAGGATATTCTTGACCACGAGTTGCATCTTAACTGCTCACGTGTGCTGGAGATGGATTCAACACAGATTCCGACGGGCGAGTATCTCGACGTGAAGGGTACGCCGCAGGATTTTACCCAGTGGCGTAAGTTTGGCGAGGAGTTGCTTTCGGAGTTCAACCATATGAAGGATTTTAAGGGTTATGACCACTTCTTCGTGCTCGATGGCTGGAAACCCAACATCCTGAGCGAGGTGGGCGAGTTGCGCTGCGAGGCTACGGGCCGCAAGGTGGAGATTCTCTCGTCGCAGGCCGGAGCGATGGTCTATACGGGCAACTGGCTTGAGGGTGGATGTCCCCTGACCAAGTCGGGCGGCCGTTACAAGGACTATGCTGGTGTGGCTATCGAGTGCCAAAACTATCCCAATGCGGTGAACGAGCCTTCATTCCCGTCGGTAGTGCTCCAGGCGGGTGAGATGTATTGCCAAAAGATTGTTTTCAAACTCGGAACATTTTAGTTAAAACATTATGGAAGAAAAAGATAGAGAGTTCTTGGCCTCGTTTGCCGAGAAGTTGGAGAAGACCCTGGTCGATCAGTGTACGGCCGATCAGCTGCTCGACGGCAAGATCCTCGAGGTGGAGGAGCTGGACGAGAAGTGGCGAACATCGGCTCCCGAATATATGGTTGCAGCCGTTCCGCAGATTGCCGAGTATCCTGCTGCAGCTATTGCGTGGGCCTGCTATGTCGGTATGGGTGCTGCCGTTCTGTGGGATAAGTCGTGGGGCGATTACAAGGACGTTGAGGATTGGTACACGCTGATGGCCAAGCCTCGTGGATTCGATTGTCTGGACGAGTATGTTATCGAGTGTCTGGTCGGTTACAAACTCGATAGCGAGGAGAATAAGAAGTTGGAGGCTGCAATCCGTAAGGCTGCCAACACCGCTCAGACGATGATTCGCAAGGAGGGTATCGAGCCGCAGAGCGTGATGGCTTTCCACCTGTTTGCTCGCGTTGTAAAGGTATTCTTCCGTCTTGGCGTGTCGCTCGAGTTGCGCCATTTGGGTTACAAGTATGTCAAGGTAAATCTTGACGTACAGGGCGAGGCTCCGCTGTCGTAGGTCAGAAAGAATGAATATGTAGAAAATATGCGAATTTATTGCCGATTTTTGCATTGATATGTTGCAAGAAAAGAATAAATCGTTATATTTGCATTAACAATGTAGTGAAACTATGATTACAATCAACACCATCCACCTCCATCATCATATCTTGCGAAAGATAGGGTAGGTCGTGCGTATGGTCGAGTGTACTATAATAGGCTTACCTCCACAGGGTAAGCCTATTTTGTTTGGCTACGGAAGATGGTTTAATGAGAAAAACAATACAATATGCTACGAATAGCGATTCAGACTAAAGGACGATTGAATGAGCAGAGTATGGAGCTGCTCCACGAGATAGGCATTGATGTTGATGCTGCGAAACGTAAATTCCTCTCTAAGGCGGCAAATTTTCCCATCGAGGTGTTGTATTTGCGTGATGATGACATCCCACAGGTGGTGGCAAATGGAACGGCAACGCTGGGAATAGTTGGCCTAAACGAGGTGGCTGAGCGTGGGTGCGATGTCGAGGTAGTTACGAAACTCGGTTTTGGTGGTTGTCGCATATCGTTGGCTATTCCCAAGGGCGAGGAGTACACGGGGGTGGAGTATTTCGAGGGCAAGCGAATTGCGACTTCCTACCCTGCCATCCTCAAACGTTTTCTCGAGGAGAAGGGGGTTCAGGCCGAGATGGAGGTGATCACAGGCTCGGTGGAGATTGCCCCGACGGCGGGCATTGCCGATGCGATTTTCGATATTGTTTCGTCGGGTGGAACTCTCGTGACGAACGGATTGAAGGAGGTCGAGCGCGTCTTCGAGTCGGAGGCGGTGCTCATCGCCAACCGTAATCTCTCGGCTGAGGACCGCGAGTTGCTCGACGAGCTGTTGTTCCGTATCGAGTCTGAGCGCGTGAGCCGTGGCAAGAAATATCTGCTGATGAATATCCCCATCTCGTCGCTCGATGAGGCGGTGAAGATTCTGCCTGCGATGCGCAGTCCGACCGTTATGCCGTTGGCGGCTGAGGGTTGGTGTTCGCTCCACTCGGTGGTTGATGCGGCCGATTTGTGGGATAAGGTGCGCCAGCTCAAGGCTATAGGTGCCGAGGGTATTCTGGTGCTTACGTTGGACAAGATAATTCCGTAGCCGAGATGAAGATATACGAAAATCCAGCAGTAGAGCAGTGGCCGTCGCTGTGTCGTCGTGCCGAGCAGGATAATTCGCTTATTCGTGATCGTGTTGAGGCGATTGTTGAGCGTGTTCGCACGGAGGGTGATGGTGCCTTGTACTCTTTGGCCAAGCAGATTGATGGCGTCGAGCTTGCCTCACTTGCGGTGTCGGCAGATGAGTTTATGCAGGCCGAGCAGAGGGTGAGTGACGAGGTAAAGGCTGCTATCGAGGTGGCTGCACGAAATATCGAGACTTTCCACCGTGCGCAACTCCCCGAGGGTGTTGATCTGCAGACGCAGGAGGGGGTTAGATGTGTGCAGCGTGCCGTGGCGATTCGCCGCGTAGGACTCTATATCCCCGGTGGTACGGCGCCACTCTTCTCGACCGTACTGATGCTGGCCCTGCCGGCACGTATTGCAGGTTGCGGGAAGGTTATACTCTGTACTCCCACTAACGGCGAGGGCAGGGTCGCTGCTGAGGTATTGTATGCGGCACGTCGTTGCGGGGTGGAGCAGGTATTTAAGGTGGGCGGAGCGCAGGCCGTAGCGGCGATGGCATACGGCACGGAGTCGGTGCCGAAGGTCGATAAGATTTTCGGTCCGGGAAATCGTTATGTAACTCTTGCCAAGCAGATAGTAGCAGCCGAGAATACTTCTATTGATATGCCGGCAGGCCCTTCCGAGGTGATGGTGATGGCCGATGAATCGGCCGATGCGGCTTTTGTGGCGGCAGATATGCTCTCGCAGGCTGAGCACGGGCGTGATAGTCAGGCTATTGTGGTTTGCAGCTCAAGGCCTATTGCCGAGGCTGTGGCCGAGGAGGTAGAGCGTCAGCGAGCATTGCTCTCGAGGGAGGAGTATGTTGCTGAATCGCTGGCCAATAGCCGTGCGGTGGTATTCGACAGCCGTGAGCAGATGATAGCCTTTGCCGAAGAGTATGCGGCCGAGCATCTTATAATCTCGATGCGCGATGCGTGGGACGTGGCCGAGCAGATTTCGTCGGCTGGAAGCATCTTTATCGGCAACTACTCGCCCGAGAGTGCGGGCGACTACGCTTCGGGTACGAACCATACTTTGCCCACATCTGGTTGGGCGCACTCGTGCAGCGGCGTGAATATCGACAGTTTTATGCGTATGATGAAAATTCAGGAGCTCTCGGTGGAGGGACTGAAGGCTCTTGCGCCCACCATAGAGGCGATGGCCGAGGCCGAGGGTTTGGAGGCTCACGCGGCGGCTGTTAGGATTAGAATCGAAAAATGTTAGGTTATGAAGGATATTGATAAATTGGTGCGCCCCTGCGTAGCGTCACTTACGCCATATTCGACAGCGCGTGACGAGTATAAGGGGGAGTTGGGGGTCTTTCTCGATGCCAACGAGAGCCCCTACGAGAACGGTTACAATCGCTATCCCGACCCTCATCAGCGAGCACTCAAGGAGCAGATTGCGATGATTAAGGGTGTCGCGGCGGAGAATATATTTATCGGCAACGGTAGCGACGAGGCGATTGACCTTGTCTTCCGTGTCTTTTGCGAGCCGAGGGTGGATAATGTGGTGGCCATTGCGCCGAGCTACGGAATGTATAAGGTGGCGGCGGCCATTAACGACGTGGAGATGCGCGAGGTGACGCTCGGCGAGGACTTTGAGTTGGATGTCGAGGCTATGATGGCGGTCGTAGATTCACGCACGAAGGCGATTTTCCTCTGCTCGCCCAACAACCCGACTGGTAATCTGCTGCGACGCGAGGATGTGATGCGTCTTGTGAAGGAGTGTCGGGCGATGGTTGTTGTGGATGAGGCCTATATCGACTTTGCCGAGGCCGAGAGTCTGAAGAGTGAGATAGCTGAAAACAGGAATCTTGTCGTGCTGCAGACAATGTCGAAGGCGTGGGCAATGGCGGGCCTTAGAGTAGGATTGGCGTTGGCCGACAGGAGGGTTGTTGAACTCTTTTCGCAGGTGAAATATCCCTACAATATCAATGTCGCGACGATGAGTATTGTCGGTGAATTACTCGCAAAGGGCGTTGAGGCCGAGGTGGAGCAGATCAAGGCGCAGCGCTCGGTAGTAGCTGAGGCTTTGAGCCGATTTTCGTTCGTTGAGAGAATCTATCCGAGCGATGCTAACTTTCTGTTGGTCAAGGTTGCGGATGCCGATGCGGTGTATTGTTATCTGATTGAGCAGGGAATTATCGTCCGCAATCGTAACCGAGTGAAGGGTTGCGAGGGGTGCCTGCGTATTACCATTGGCACCGCAGAGGAGAATGTTGAATTGATAAAATCACTGAAGAGATATGAAGAAAGTATTGTTCGTTGATCGTGACGGAACTATTCTGGTCGAGCCACCAGAGGATTATCAGGTCGATTCGTTGGAGAAGCTGGAGTTCGTCGCGGGTGCAATTTCGGGAATGAAGTCGCTCTCGGAGCTTGATTACGAGCTGGTGCTGGCATCGAATCAGGATGGTTTGGGGACGGAGGCCTTCCCCGAGAATACCTTCTGGCCTGCACACACCAAGATGCTGCGCACGCTGGCTGGCGAGGGTGTATTCTTCGATGACCAGCTTATCGATCCGACCTTCCCGCAGGAGAATGCGCCAACGCGCAAGCCCGGGGTGGGGATGTTTGTGAAGTATCTCGAGGGTGAGTATGATATGGCATCGTCTTACGTCATTGGCGACCGCGCAACGGATGTTGAGTTGGCCTACAATCTCGGTGCGAAGGCTATCCTGCTGCAACCGAAGGATGTGGGCGAGAAGATGCTCTGCGGAAAGCACTTTGCCGAGGCCTGCGTGAAGATCGCGCCGCGCTGGTCGGAGGTGGCGGAGTTTCTGCGCCGCACGGATAGGGTGGCGGTCGTTGAGCGAAAGACCTCGGAGACAGATATTCGCATCGAGATAGATTTGGATGGCGGAGGGGAGTCGCAGGTGGATACAGGCCTTAAATTCTTCGTTCTTTTGTTGTGGCAGCTGCCGCACCACGCTGGGGTGTCGCTCATGGCGGTGTGTTGTGGCGATTTGGTGGTGTTTGAGCACCACACGATCGTGGATGTG
>JAFOEH010000128.1 GCA_017380275.1 Alistipes sp. | reverse complement strand
GGCTTTGTATTGTCGAAAATAATTAAATAAAAACATATGAATAAGAGATTAATCGCTCTCGTTGTTGCGCTTTTAAGCGTGGGAGCATTGTGGGCTGCCGAGCCTGTGCAGATAAAACTGAATGCAAAGGCGCGCGGAGCCGCTATCGAGCCCACGATGTGGGGACTCTTCTTTGAGGATATCAACTATGCAGCCGATGGCGGTATATATGCTGAACTTGTGAAGAACCGCTCCTTCGAGTTCCGTCCCGACCACTATATGGGATGGGAGGTCTTTGGCAATGTCGAGCTGCGCAACGACGGCCCCTTCGAGCGCAATCCCCACTATGTCCGTCTGGGCAGTAGCGGCCACGCGGCAAAGTGGACAGGCCTGCAGAACGAGGGTTTCTTCGGTATTGGCCTGAAGCGCGATGCCGACTACCGCTTCTCGGTGTGGGCGCGTGTGCCCGATGGTAAGGCGGCCAAGCTGATAGTGCAGTTTATCGACCAATCCTCTGAGCAGGAGCATCAGGAGTTTGCGCAGCAGGTCATCACAATCGACTCGCGCGAGTGGCGTCAGTATGAGATTGTGATGCGCTCGCCACAGACGATCGACAACGCTCAACTGCGATTGTTCTTGGTCGATGAGCGTATGCAAACAGGTGGTAATGGCACGCTCGATCTTGAGCATATATCGCTCTTCCCGACAGACACCTGGATGGGCGAGCGCAATGGCCTAAGGCGCGATTTGGTGCAGGCGCTCTACGACCTGCAGCCCGGTATCTTCCGCTTCCCGGGCGGCTGCATCGTCGAGGGTGCCGACATCGAGACTCGTTATCAGTGGAAAAATACAGTGGGCCCCGTTGAGAACCGTCCGCTGAACGAAAATCGCTGGGAGTACACCTTCAACTACCGCTTCGCACCCGACTACTTCCAGTCGGGAGGACTCGGATTCTATGAGTATTTCCTTCTTGCCGAGCAGATTGGTGCTGAGCCGTTGCCCGTACTGAATGTCGGTATGGCGTGCCAATTCCAGAATTGGGAGCAGGAGAGCGCCCACGTTCCCGCTACGGCTGAGGAGCTGAAGCCTTTTATAGAGGACTGCATCGACCTTGTGGAGTTTGCCAACGGCGACGTCGATACCAAGTGGGGCGCTGTGCGTGCCCAGATGGGACACCCCGAGCCCTTCAATATGAAGTATTTGGCCATCGGTAACGAGCAGTGGGGAGAGTTCTATTTCGAGCGATTGAAATTCTTCGTTGAGGCGATGCGCAAGGCGCACCCCGAGATTGTGATCATAGGCTCGTCAGGTCCCGACTCCGAGGGCGAGAACTTCAATTTGGGCTGGGCGGCGATGCGCGAGCAGGGGGCCGATCTGGTTGATGAGCACTACTATCGTCCTGTGGATTGGTTCCAGAAGAGTATGTATCGCTACGACGACTATCCGCGCACGGGCCCTGCGGTCTTTGCGGGCGAGTATGCCTGCCACGATGCGGGTAAGAAGTGGAATCACGCGGGCGCATCGATTTACGAGGCGGCATTTATGACCACGCTCGAGCGCAACGCCGACATCGTGCATATGACGGCCTACGCACCGCTATTTGCCCACGCTAAGGGATGGCAGTGGCGTCCCGATCTGATTTGGTTTGATAATCTGCGTGTTGCTCGATCGGTGAGCTACTACGTTCAGCAGATGTATGCCCGCAACAGCGGAACGCACGTTGTGCCTATTGAGATGGAACGCACGCCCGTTGGCGAGGATGGCATCTTTGCGAGTGCTGTGTGGGATGAGGCTGCGGAGGAGTTGATTGTGAAGGTGGTGAACACATCGACCGAGGCACAAGCTATAAAAATTATGTTCGACGGCGTGAAGCAACTCGCCGATCGTGGCACGGTGCAGCGACTCGATTGTAGCGACTATGAACTGGATAACACGGTCGATGAACCCCTTGCGATAGTTCCGAGCCAGAGCACAATCCTCACAACGCAGAACGCGATTGCAGAGACTCTGCCTGCAAAATGTTTCTCGCTCTACCGCGTTAAGGCCGTAAAATAAGGTGGAAGCCCGTGCTTATAACAGTTTGCTAAAAAAGCCCATCCTTCGCGGATGGGCTTTTTCTTATCGCTCAAGTGGCATTATGGTGATCATATAGTAGGCGCCTTGGGCGTTGGCGCCAACGGTGTAGTGGGGGCGGCCGTGGATGATATCAACGCCGAACGAGTGGACGTGACCGGCAACCGAAGCCAGAAGATTGGGGGCTGTGGTGGCCAGGTCGTAGAACTCGTAGTCGATGGCCGTATGTCCCTCCGAGGGCCACTGCTCGCGGCGCTCGATCTTATAGTTCTTGTCCGTCGCTGCGCCCCACTCGGGGTGGCCGATGCCGAAGCTTACCGATCGCCCGGGAGCGTAGAAGGGGATGTGGTGCAGCAGAATAAATGGTTTGCCGCTTTTAACCTCCGTAGCTAATAAATCGCGCTGGCGAGCCTTAATGACATAGTCAGAATCATCGACAAAGAGCAATCTTACTCCCTTTATATCAACACCGTAAAGATCGGGATCGTGCTCTGCAAAGAGCGGTCGCAGTCGCTCCTCGCGCCACTTCTCGCGCAGCGTCTCGCCGCTACCCTCCATACCTTCGTAGTGCCAATCGTGGTTGCCGCTGGTGTAATAATAAGGAATAGCTACCGTGTCAAGCACCTCCTTAACCCACTCAACGCCACGCTCCGATGGGAAACTGACTATGTCGCCCAACATTGCAATCGCGTCGGCGCGGTTCTGCTCGGCTATCTGTATGGTCTTTACGAACGACTCCTCGGGCGTAGTAGGCGCACTCGTCTGGAAATGCTTCACCGAGTGGTAGGCGCCCGCCATACGGGCACTATACTCTCGATAAGGCTCCTCACGCTCGTCGCTCATCCATAGGTGGGTGTCGGCAAAGACCATCAGACGCAACGTGTCGCTCACCTCCGATGAGTAGATATTGATATTTGGCCCCGTCGAGGAGAATACCACCTCGGGTGCAGCATCCGTGTACTTGCGTGCCGAAAGCGCCTGAGGCAGCACGACATACAACACACCGGCCGTAAGCAACAGCAGGGTCAGCAGTAGTAATAGCGTGATTCGTCTCATCGTTATCTACGGCTTTGGGGATTCTCGTGCTGGCGGATAAAACGCAACAGCAGGGCGTAGGCGGGATCGCACATATTGTGTCCGTAACCATCCAGCTCGTAGAGTGTTGCGTCGGGATGCTTGACGAGTTTGAAGACGCGCAACATATAGGCATTCTCTTCGTAGCGACCGAGCATCTCCATCTCACGATCGCCCGTAATCATCAGGAAGGGAGCAGAGTCGGCACGAACGTGGAACAGGGGAGCAAGCTCATCCACTACGGGCTGAGTGTTGGCAATGCCGCGCGAGCGGCGCTCCTCGAAGTGGGTGATAGCTTGACCGCTGAAGGGGATAACGCCCGCGAGTGAGTTAGCGTCGATGCCGTAACGCTCCAGACGTGCTTTCTCCAGGCCGACCATACTCACCAGGTAGCCGCCGGCCGAGTGGCCTGAGATATAGATCTTCTTGCTGCTGCCGCCGTACTGCTCGATATTCTTAAATACCCACGCTACGGCCGAAGCTGCATCATCGACACACTGCGTAACCTTCACATTGGGTGAGAAGCGGTATCCCACACCCACAACGACGTACTGACCGTTGAGCAGCGCTGCGGGAATTTCGCGCTTGCCGCCCGTCAGTCCGCCACCGTGAAACCATACGATAACGGGTGCGTCGGTCGCGCCCTCGGGTGTAGCGATGTCGATGCGGCACATCGTCTTTGCGTAATCATCATCCAAGCGATAGATAATATCGCGGCTGTACTTATACTCGGCAGCCGAGAGCGTTGTGGCGCATACGATGGCCACAATAAACAGGAAAAATCTCTTCATAGTATTAAGCTTTTTTTAGTGTTTGCAGGAAATCGGGGTTGTGCTCCCACAGCGGGGCCGTGGCGAACCATAATTCGCGAGCCTCGGTCTGGGGTGAGGGTCGTTCGCTACGGCAATCGGCCATATAGGCCTCGTCGGCAGGGTGCTGGTCGGCCGAGAACTCCTCCATCCACGCCTTATGACGTGTACGCAGGGTGCGCAGGGCATCGCGGTCGATGCCGCCCGTGCGACGAAACTCCGACCAGAGCTGGAGCAGGTGGTACTCGGGCGTCTTGGGCGAGATGTCGAACATCACCTCCTCAAGGCAATCGTAATCCTGAAGGTCAACGTAGCAGAAGGCCAGCGGGACGCTGACGCTCATATGATCCTCCTCGTCCAGCGCCGCGAGGCTCTCCCACAGCGCTACGGCCATCTCCACCTCGCCGATGGCCAGCTGGTCTGCTGCTGCCGAGTAGAGCAGCTCCATTGCCGAGCGTGTCGGGGCGTGATTCCAGTCGAGCGAGAGCTCCTCATCGCCGATTTTATCTAACAGAGCCTGCACTGCATCGAAGCGCATCTCAGCAGCCTCGGGCCAGTTGCTCGACTCGAGCTCTTTGGTGCGGCGGGCGATCTGGCTGAGCCCATCGACCTGCCAAAGGCCCGATGGGGTGGGGGATAGTTGTATCTTAATCATTTTTCGAAGGCTTTGAGTTTTTAATCTTTACCCACATAATTGCAGTAAGCACGACGGTTGCCACGCCTCCCAGGATGTAGGCTAAGGTGCGGTTGTCCATACCGAAGAATTGGTCGGAGATAAAGACGAAGCTTGAGCAGATGTAGGTCATAAAGATGGCAGGCAGCAGCGCCACCCAGATGTTGTAACCCTCGCGACGGTGATAGACCACGATGGTCCATAGCACGACGGTCGCCAGGGCCTGATTAGTCCACGAGAAGTAACGCCACACAACATCGAAGTCGATGAAGTTGAGCAGAAGACCGATGGCGAAGATTGGGATGGAGATCAAAAGTCGCTTGGGGATGGAGCGTTGCTCGATATGCAGCGAGTCGGCCACGATGAGGCGTGCCGAGCGGAATGCCGTATCGCCCGAAGTGATGGGCGCAGCGACAACTCCTAAAACGGCCAAAATGCCTCCCACAATGCCGAGTGTCGAGGTCGAGATTGTATTTACCACCCACGCGGCGCTATTGCCGTGCTCGGCAAGGGCTATGGCCAGCTTGTCGGGCCCGTGGAAGAATGCCATTGCGATGGCGGCCCAGATCAGGGCAATGATCGACTCGGTGATCATCGCTCCGTAGAAAACCGAGCGGCAGTCGCCCTCGCTCTTGATGCAGCGCGCCATCAGCGGCGACTGTGTGGCGTGGAAGCCTGAGATTGCACCGCAGGCGATGGTGATAAAGAGCGTCGGTACGATGGGCAGTGCCTCGGCATTAGGCTGGTAGTTGCGCAGCGTCGAGAGCGAAAGCTCGGGCACCGAGTAGTTGCCAAAGAGAATGACGCCCGCCAATCCGATAGCCATAAATATCAGCGCAGCACCGAACAGCGGATATAATTTTCCGATGATCTTGTCGATGGGTAGTAGCGTAGCGACGAAGTAATAGACAATGATGATTCCGATCCACCACCAATAGGATACCGATGGTATCATCTCGCCTAAGATCGAGGCGGGTGAGCGCAGGAACACCACTCCCACCAGAATGAGTAGGATGATTGAGAAGATGCGCATAAACTGCAACGTCGCGCGGCCCATATATCGGCCTACGATCTCCGAGATACTGAGGCCCTCGTTGCGCACCAGCATTACACCCGAGAGGAAGTCGTGCATCGCACCCATAAAGATTCCGCCGAGCGTAATCCACAGAAAAGCCACAGGACCGAAGCAGGCACCCATAATAGCTCCGAAGATAGGACCGATGCCGGCGATGTTGAGTAGCTGGATAAGGAACGTGCGCCAGCGCGACATCGGGACGTAGTCCACGCCATCGTAGAGGCTCTGCGATGGGACGGCTCGCCTGGGGTCGATTTTGCATACTCGTTCGAGGTAGCTGCCGTGAGCAAAGTAGGCCACGACGAGCAGCACGAGGCAGATAAGGAAGGTAATCATATTGCTATCGATTTTTACAGATCTCTTCGTTCGCTGCATTGTGCGGGGTGTGGATTTTACTCCATCCGACCGAACCGCACAAAGGACTTATAACTGCGAATTTAGTAAAAATCCCCCAAAAAAATCACTTTTCTCGGTCGAAGATAGTGTAACTTTCAATTTTTTTACGATATTTGCACCCGAAATAAGTCGCCATAGGACTTACTTGCTGAATTAGCTCAGTGGTAGAGCACTTCACTCGTAATGAAGGGGTCCCGAGTTCAAGTCTCGGATTCAGCTCTGAAAAAGGGAAACGGTAGCATTTGCTGCCGTTTTTCTTTTTATAACTCGTCGCTGCCAGAACTCGGGCCCCCGAAGTCTCCCTTTTTCAAAGGGAGATTTAGAGGGAATGTAAATATAGTCCCCGCGGGATGCGCCAGCATCCCCGAGTTCAAGTCTCGGATTCAGCTCTGGAGGGGGAAAGGATAGCCAAACGGCTATCCTTTCACGGCCGATCCACAGCTCCTGCTTGCCATGCGTGGTGATGGACTGCACCTCGATGCCCTTGGGGTCCAGCATGAAAGCCTTGCGGCTCTTGCGCACCTCAAGGTAGCGGGGATAATCGACGCTGATGGCCTGCGTCAGGCCGCAGCTCTTGGTCTGCACGGTCACAAAGCCGTCAAACTGGTAAGGCTCCAGCTTTTTGAGCAGTTCGCGGGCGGCTACGCGGTTCCATTCACACTCGCCGGTCATGTCGAAGGAGTAGATGTGAAAGCCGTTGCCGATGTCCATCAGCGGCAGGTCCACGGGATAATCGGGCGCAAGATGAACGCGCCACGTTTCGGGCCACTGCTTTGCCATAAGGAACGCCTCCTTACATTACACCAGACCCACGTACTGGCCGAAGAAACGAACAAGCACGCCGCAAACCATGCCCAGGAAGGGGTTCTTGGACCAGGCGGTAACGCCCAGAGCGATGTAGCCGCTCATGGAGTTTTCGCTGGTGGAAACGGCCTGCAGGTTGGGAGCAAAGGTGAGCGCGAAGCCGATCACCAGCAGGAAGCCGGAGATGCTCTGAGCGGGCAGGTACTTGCCCAGACGGGTGACCAGGCCGGTCAGAATGAGCAGGCCGGTAACGATCATGAAGGCGATGCCGCAGTATACGGGCCAGGGAGCGCCGGCGGTACCGGAGATGATGGCTTCGATGGGCGGGCCGCCGAACAGGGCGCTGGGCACGTCAGCCAGGGAGTTGATGATGGACAGGTGGTCAACGTTCTGGGTGGTGCCGGCAATGCTGGCAGTGATGCCGCCAAAGGAGATGTTGGCGCCAATGTTGAGCATCAGCAGGCTCAGAGCGCCCATCACAACGCTCAGGTTCAGGGTAGGCTTGATGAGATTGAAATCAGACCAGTACTCCTTCTTCCAGAAACGCCACTCGGTGGTATTGACGATCATATCGCGGCCGTCTTCCACCATGGTGGTCAGGTCCACACGGCGCTTCTGCAGGAACAGGAAGTCAGCGGTGGAGATCACAACGGAGATGAAGATGGTCCATACAACCTTGTTGCCGTTGTTCAGGAACAGGGCGTAAGCAATGATGGCGGAAACAACAGACACGATGGT
>JAFOEH010000127.1 GCA_017380275.1 Alistipes sp. | reverse complement strand
GTGGTCCAGAGCGTAATGGTGTCTATCCCGAGACGGGACTTTTGAAGCAGTGGCCTGCGAGCGGTCCTGAGAAGTTGTGGGAGACGATGGACGCAGGTAAGGGTTATTCGAGCCCCGTTGTTGTGGGCGATAGAGTCTATTTGACGGGTATGAACGAGGATCAGTCGATGGAGACCTTCTCGGCATATACTCTTGAGGGTAAGAAGCTCTACTCGGTTGAGTATAGCAAGCCGTGGGATCAGACCTATCCCGAGACTCGTACAACACCCGCTATTGCCAATGGCAAGGCGTACGTTATCAGTGGCTCGGGTGAGATTGCGTGTATCTCGACAGCCGATGGTAAGATCGTATGGAAGGTGAACGGCGGCGAGGTATATAAGCGCAAGACGGGTGTGTGGGGTACATCGGAGTGCCCGCTCGTATATGATAACAAGGTGATCTTCACTCCTGCGGGCGATGTTACGACGATGGTGGCTCTGGATGCACAGACAGGTAAGGAGGTTTGGAAGACCAAGGCGTGGGGCGATGTGGGTGCCTACGTTTCGCCTATGCTGATCGAGTACAAGGGTAAGCGACAGATCATCGGCTCGACGGCGGTGCATATCTTCGGTGTAAATCCCGATACGGGTGAGGTAGAGTGGGAGTACGAAGGCTGGGGAAGCGACCGTAATGCCACTGGCTGGGACAGCATTGCTCCCAATACGCCGCTCTTTAAGGATGGTAAAATCTTCTTCGGTCACGGCTACAACATTAACTCATATATGTTGCAGCTCTCGGACGATATGAAGAGCGTGAAACTGTTGTGGAAGAATGAGGTGATGGATACGCATCACGGCGGTTATGTAGAGATCGACGGAGTGATCTACGGCTCTAACCACCACAACAACAACCAGGGAACGTGGATAGCTTTGGATTGGAATACCGGCCAGACGCTCTACGACCACAATTGGGAGAACAAGAGCAAGGGCTCGATCATCGCTGCCGATGGTATGTTGTACTGCTACAACGAGCGCAACGGTGCTGTGGCACTGGTGAAGCCTCTGCGTGATAAGTTCGAGGTGGTGTCGCAGTTCCGCGTTACGAAGGGCGACGGTCCGCACTGGGCGCATCCCGTGATTGTGAATGGTGTAATGTATATTCGTCACGGAAGTGCATTTATGGCATTCAAGGTAAAGTAATAGTAGATTTAAGAAAATAAGAAGAGCCCGTCTGCGTGATTTTGCAGGCGGGCTCTTCTCATTTGTGAATTTATGTAGCAACTCTGTGTTTACAGCTCGAATCCGCACTCGCGGTACATCTGCTTGCACGCCTCGATCGTAAGGCCGTGCGAACCCGTTGTCTCGCTCTTCGTGTCGCGGGGATTTGAGCCTGTCTCGGCATAGATGGCGTTAGCTCCCGACGTGATACCGAGCTTGTTGGGCTCGTGAACGCCGACGCTCGTGATGGCAGGGCTGTGAATAGCACCCATTGTTACAACGCCCGTGATCTGCGCCAGACGCAGCTCCGAGATTACGCCCAGGTGTGCGAGCGACGAGTGGGGAACAAATACGCGGCGCATAGCTCCGTGCTGGAAGCACTCGTACTCGATACCCTTCAGGATCTGTGTTGCCATCTGCTCGGGGGTGTGCTCGGGACCAATAGGCTCGCAGCAGTAGTAGAGGTCGAGGCCCGCCTTCTTGATGTTCTCGATGGTGGCGAAGCGCTCCTCCTTCGTAAAGATGGTGTCGGTACCCTCACCCAGACGCCCAACGTGGTATGAGCCGTTGGCTCCAGCCATCTTCAGCTCCTCAGCCTGCGAGAGGGTGAAGTCGCCCATATTGATCATAATCTGTGTCGTAGAGGGGATGTGGGCGCGCACCTTGCTGATGACGTTGAGCGTGCGCTCGAAGTCGGTGTTGTGCAGCACCATAAGCGCCAGAGCGTACAACTCGCCCGATGAACAGAAGTTGTCGGCCTTCTGCAACAGCTCCTCATCGCTCAGCGAGTGGGGCGTGAAGGTGGTAAACTCGTCAGAGAACGAGCAGAAGCGGCAGCGTCCTGCGCAGGGAGCAACCTCAACGCCGATCTGACCGAAGACGAGTCCCTTGTTGCCGAACTTCTCGCGCGAGAGTCGATCGGCTACGCCACGTGTGATGGCAGCCTCGAGCGAAGTCTCGGGGAATGAGAGCAGGAATGCGCACTCCTCGGCGGTGTAGAGGTGGCCCTCCTCGATACGATTGATTAGCTGTAAAAAATCTTTATTGACTTTCATATTTTCTCGTTTAGGTTTCTTCTATAGACAAATTTTCTCAGTAGCAAAAGTAATAAATCCTACGGATTGACAATGCAGTTGGGTATTAAAACGAAAAAATCGCCCGTAAAAAGGAAAGATTGCGTTTGAAGCGTTGCCGTTCGCAAAATAGCGAATAAGGGTTTGCGAAGAGCGATTTTTTGCTAACTTTGCGTTAAGAACCAAACTTTCAGGAGATGGCAGATAACTACTTGGGAAAAAAGATGGAGGACCACGCACGAGCATCGACCGTAGTGCGCAGACATACATTCTCGCTTGAGCGACTGCTGCGCCGAAATCGTAGCCACCGTGCCTACGACAATACGTTTACGGTGCGCGAGGATCAGTTGCGGAGTATCATCGAGGTGAATACGCTAACGCCCTCGGCTCGCAATGAGCAGGTACTGCGATTTAGGCCTGTGCTTAAAGGTGAGGCAGCGAAGCTGTTGCCGCACATTCGTCTTGGCGCGGCGCTGCCCCAGCTGCATCTGCCTCGTGAGGGTGAGGAGCCGAACGCCTATATCGTTGTCTGCACGACCGTGCAGCCCGATAAATATGTATATACCGATCTGGGAATATCGGTGCAGAGTATGCTGCTCAGGGCTGTAGAGATCGGGCTTAACGGAATCTGCATCGGGGCGTTTGATGCGGAGACTGTAAAGCGCGAACTCGCCCTGGAGATGGAGCCGCTGTTAATAGTGGCCATAGGTCGTGGGGCTGATCGCATTGAACTGACACCGATTCGTGAGGGCGGCGATAGAAAGTATTATCGTAATGCGCAGGGCGTTCATTTTGTGCCGAAAGTGGTGGTCGATGATCTGATTATAAAATAGTTACAAAAAATAGGCGGGAATCTCACGATTGCCGCCTACCTTCGGAGCATCAGAAGCTCCTTAAACTACTAACCCAAACTTAAATAAATGAAGAAACCTCGCTACGGCATTGCTTAAGTGCCGCAGTTGATAGTTTAATTTGCAAAGTGCGTGCCAGCCTCGTCGGGGGTTACACATTGGTCCGCGCGGCTGAACTTTTGGCCGAAACGGAGCGTGAGTCGATTGGAAGTGGTGTAAGGTCGAAAATCTCGTGACGATTCATCTGCTCCCAATATCTGAGGGCAAGCGTTCGCACATCGGCCCAATAGCCCTCGCTGTCGGGGCCGTTGCGGAGGATGCACTCGGCGATGTCGTGCTGGATTTGTCGTAGGTAGGTGGATTTCAGAGCTAACAGAAACGATCGCTCCGAGGAGTGAAAGAGTGCCACAGGGCGGGGATTGTGGCTCAGTGTGGCGGTTATCAGGCCGTGGCCGAGCGTTGAGCCTGTGGCCACCTGAAGGCCATCGTTCATACAGCTCATCGGAGGACGGATGCCAGCGAGCGAGATGATCTCCATCTCGTCGCGCCCCATCTCCTCGCAGGCCTTTAGGCCCATCTTTGCGCCTAACGTAGAGTAGATTCCCACGTGGCCGTGGAGTGCATTCGTGAGGGCCACCTTGCGCCACTCGTCGCTGCCGTAACGCGCGATCGTGCGCTCGCAGATGGCGGCAACGTCGGCAGCGTAGAGGTCGGCAGCAATGGGGAAAGAGTCGAAAACATCATTGTGAATCATATTGTAATAGTTGTAAAGTGAGTTTGCGGGGCTTATAGCGTGAGCTTCACACCAGCGAAGAATGTCGCACCCGGCATAGGGTAGCCGGCGTTGATTTCGTAGCTTTGGCCGAGCAGATTCTCGCCGCGTGCGT
>JAFOEH010000126.1 GCA_017380275.1 Alistipes sp. | reverse complement strand
TAATCATTTGGTTTTTAAGTTACTATCCTCGCACTGGGGCAAATGTTATAACACCCGAAAATATCGAGACAACAGCTTTGGCGCAGTCGGAGAACTCGTATTTGGGCCGTATTGGTAAGGTCTGCGAACCCGTGATGAAGCCATTGGGACTCGATTGGCGTGCAAGCGTGGCGCTTCTGTCGGGCGCAGCAGCCAAGGAGATTGTGGTATCGACGTTGGGCGTGCTTTACTCGGTTGATGATGCCGAGAGCGACGGAGCTTCACTATCGGCCCACTTGATAGCCTCGGGCAACTACTCGCGTGCAGCGGCGCTGGCAATGATGATTTTTGTCTTGCTCTACTTCCCCTGCATCGCAACCGTTGCAGCTATTGCGCAGGAGGCTGGTGGTTGGCGTTGGGCGCTCTTCTCAGTGGTGTATAACACGCTGCTGGCGTGGGTTGTAGCATTTGCAGCATTCCATATCGGAACATTGTTGGGATTGTAAGAAGTTGAATTATGAGAGGATATAAAACTGATACGAATAGTCGCCTGCTATTCTCGAAAGATATGAAAATCATCGAGTTGATCGATGCCGATTACAATCTGCTGTCGATTCTGCTACGATTGGATGTTCAGCTTCCATTTGGCGATATCTCGATTGAGCAGATGTGTCGTCGATACGATATGTCGCCCGAGCTATTTCTGATGATTTGTCAAATATATGCTACTGCAGATTTCGAGCCGCAGGTGGATCTGCTTACGGGTGATGATCTGCACTGCATAATTCGTTATCTGCGTGCATCACATCGTTATTATCTCGATACGGTGCTGCCAGCGATCGACAGTGGCGTAGAGCGTGTTTTGGAAGATTGCGACCATAAGCAGGGAGCGATCGTTAGGAAGTTCTATGATGACTATGCCGACGAGGTGCGCGCCCATCTGAACTACGAAGAGACGCAAATTTTCCCCTACGTTGAGTCGCTTGCTGAAGGCAAGGTGTCGAGGGTGCAGATGGCTGAGAATATGGCTAACCATACCGATATCTGCGATAAGGTGGATGATGTTAAGAGTATCATTATCAAGTATCTGCCTGAGTCGTGTCCGACGTGGAAGCGTTGCGATCTATTGTTCGATCTGTATCGTATGAGCGACGATCTGGCGAAGCATACTCTTATTGAAACTAAAATTTTGGCACCGTTGGTCTATGCCGAGGAGAGGAGGCAGGGCTTATGAAACGCGTTAGAGTTGCAATAGTCGAGTCTTCGGCCATAATTGCCGAGGGGCTGGCCTCGCTGCTGGGTGGAGGCGAGTATGAAGTTGTGTACACGGGTGGCGACCTGCGCACGCTCGTTGAGCGTTTTGGTGTGATTGCGCCCGATGTTGTGGTTGTGAATTCGCAACTTGTTACGACTGCATCACAGCCTTTGAGGAGCGTGTTTGCAGAGTTGCAAGAGGTGACTCTGATGGCACTCTCGACTGCGGTGTGTGATGAGGAGACGTTGCGTCAGTTTGATGGTGTGATAAATATCTACGATTCTGCGCAGCAACTGCAACGTAAACTCTCGGCTGCATTCGAGCAGGAGCCGTCAAATCCGTATAGCGACAGCCACGATCTATCGGAGCGTGAGCGAGATGTGCTTATTCTGGTGGCTCGGGGTAAGGCCAATAAGGAGATTGCTGATGAGTTGAATATCTCGATTCATACAGTGATGTCACATCGCAAGAATATTACCCATAAGACGGGTATTAAATCTGTGGCTGGACTTACCGTGTATGCACTGCTGAATAACCTGCTTGATCAGGCTGATGTAACACTTTAGTTACAATATCGTAATTAGCATATATTCAAATAAAATGGAGTGCAGACCAAAGCTACTGCACTCCATTTTTTATAGTTGATTGATGTCTTATTTTGCTACAAGAATCAGAGGCTCTATAGCACCAACTTTAACGGGGCTACCCTCCTTGACATTCAGCTGCGAGATGCCATCAACGGCCACCTTCTCGCCATTGGCCACTACAGTGTAGTCGCCCGCAGGAACGTTGAACGATGTAGCCTCGCGCTCGCCATTGAGCAGAACAACGATTCTCGATGCAGAGTCCTTCTCGCCGACATTATCCAATACAAAACCTACGGCAGCGCTCTTGTCGGTCTCGATGAATGATAGGTGCTTGCGTACCAAATCGGCATTGGCCAGGCAGAGTGCGGGGTGTGCCTTACGCAGGGCGATGAGCCCCTTGCAGTAGTTGAACAGGTCGTTGTACTTGCTCTTCAGCACCCAGTCGATGGCGTTGATTTCGTCGGGCTGATTGTACGAGTTGCCGACGTGCTGCTTGGTGCGATACATCTCCTCACCGCAGAAGATAAAAGGAAGGCCCTGAGAGGTGAATACTGCCGTGTGAGCCAATTTTGCCATCTTCAGGCGATCGGCCTCCGAAGCCTCGGGTGCCAAAATCTCCAGACGGTCACGCAGGTTGTGGTCGTCGTGGCAGGTAACGTAGCTCATATGCTGTGTAGGCTCTTTGCACCACGCCGCCTCCGAGTAGTTTACGCCCTCGTGCTCGATACCACCTGCGATACCGAACTTCAGCCCCTCGATGTTGCCCTCCACGCCGTGAATGAAACCGCCCGTCTTCATATCGAGCGTACCACGCAAAGCGTTACGAATGTCGTCGCTGAAGGCTGCAATGCCGGGCATACGGTGGGTGTAGCGCTTGAATGCAAGCTGCTGCTCGTCGTAGGCAGGAGCGCTCGCTGCCCACCCCTCGCCATATATAAGGATTGTGGGGTCGATTGCCGAAAGACGCTCGCGGATGATATTCATTGTCTCGATGTCGTGGATTGCCATCAGGTCGAAACGGAAACCGTCAACGTGGAACTCCTCCACCCAATACTCCAGCGACTCAACCATATACTTGCGCATCATCGCCTTGTCCGATGCGGTCTCATTGCCGCAACCCGAACCATCGGCAAACGTGCCATCCTCGCGCATACGGTAGTAGTAGCCGGGGACGGTAAGCTCGAAGCCACAACGCTGCGTATCGGTGGTGTGGTTATAGACTACGTCGAGTACCACGCGAAGGCCCGCCTTGTGCATCGCCTGCACCAGCGTCTTGAGCTCGCGGATACGAGCTGAGGGGTCCGCAGGATCAGTCGAATAGGTGCCCTCGGGGACGTTAAAATGCTGAGGCTCATAGCCCCAGTTGTACTGCGTATTGTTCTTTACAGACTCGTCGATCGAGCCGAAATCGGCCGTAGGCAAGAGGTGAACGTGGCTAACACCCAGCTCCACCAAGTGGTCGAGTCCTGTAGCCAGGCCCTCCTTCGAGCGGGTGCCGTGCTCGGCCATAGCGAGGTATTTGCCCGGATATGAACTACCTGCCGACAGGTGTGCCGTCATATCGCGGTAGTGCATCTCATAAACCGAAATCTGGTTTGCCGCAGTGAGCGCAAAGGAATGCTGCGACACCCCCGGCTGCGCGGAGGATCCCTGTGAGATGTTCAGCCGTATCCCCTTCCCCGCTTCCGAATTCTCCCCCAGAGGATGTGACGGCGACGATGCCGGCAACTGCTACC
>JAFOEH010000125.1 GCA_017380275.1 Alistipes sp. | reverse complement strand
TACCTTCTCGGCCTGCGACCAAGAATCGGGATTCGAAGGGGAGTCAGTAACCGCACCTCGAGTCAGCTCAGCTGTGGACAATCTAAAAGTCAAGCGTACCGCCTCGCTATGCTCGCTGCCACTATCTTGGCAAGCGGCAAGCACGAGGGTTAGGCAAATAGCTATATATCGCAGTAAATTTCTCATCTTCTTAAAGGGCAACATTGTGGGATGACTTCAGTTCATTCCAATCGGCAATCTTCAGCGTCAGCGTCAAGCCACTCTGACCTAAACGCACATTGTATTCATATCTCTTTCCAGCCTCGTATGTAGCCGCAGGCAGATTCACGCGGTGAACGATATCGCCCGTGCTGCCGAGTTTGAAGCAGAGTTGCGTACTCTTGTCTGCCTGCTGTGGGATAATCAAAATCCAACCATCACTCTTGGCGTATGTTCCATTGCCGGTGCTATGTGTAGTGGCAACAGTGTGGCTCGACGGCGTTGAACTGAAGAAGACCCCTGTCGCATCCTCCCACGCATAGATTCGTCGAGGGGTAGAGGGTGTCGAAGGCAGAGGGTGATCCTCGTTAAACCAATGAATATGCTCTCCATCCACGTTACCATCATCGTCGGTCGTACCGAATGCCAACACACCCGTGGTGGCCAAACCCTCGCCCGAAATGGTGTTCTCAAGCCAGCAGGCTGTAAGGTGGTCGCTATCGTCGTAGGTCGAGCCGTCGGCGTTCATAAACAGGAACTTGAACTTGACGGCAGCCAGCGTGTGCAACATATTAAGCTGGACGGGTGTCGAGGCATTAAAGCTCGTTGAGCCCGTATCGGCGTAAGCGTAGGCGGCCATCAAATCCTCCTGATATTGTTCGGTATTGTAGTCGATGACAAATGTCGATTCGTCCGATGAGCTGATCTCATCGACCGCTTCCATCGGGTAGTAGGCGTTGAAGGTATATTTCGCCCCTGCAGTCCAGAAAACGGACTCCTCTCCGTAGGACCAACCTTGGTAGTTGTCCCACTCGGTGGCAGCACTGAAAGTTAGTGCTACATCGCCCGTGGAGTTGCCCAGTACGTTATGCACTTTTCGGCCATCCAATTCGTATGACGACCAGATACCTATCGACTTGCCACCCTGGGTAGGATCGCAAGCCGATTGCAAATCGGTATCATTGTTGATTAGCGCGCGCGATGGTTGCATCTGCTCGGAGAGCACTGACATCATAATCGGTTGTGGCGTTGCGGGATCGGGTAGTATGGGCTCATTGTCGCTGCAAGCAAGCAATAGCACTCCCGCCGCAAGCACAGCTGCTCGGCATAGGCAAAGAGGTGATATGGTGCAAAATCGGGGCATAATAAATTTTTAGGAAAAGTCGGGCTGCCGCAAGCAGCAGCCCGACTGAAAAGAGTGTATTAGTCTTTATCAGAGTTCTTAAGCTCGATTACTCCTACACCTGCATCCTTCCAACCTTCAGAAGAGGGTGAGAAATAGATCTTATCCTGACTTGCAGACTCTGCAGAGTAGTACAAACGGTATGTATACTTCGTTCCCATCTCCCACTTTGTAATAGCTGTAGAAGAAACATCTCCGTCTGCAGTAAGCTTAAGAGCATCTTTGAGATATACCTTTTTGGTTGCAGGAGAGCCATCGATTGTGTATTCTACCTTCAACATAGCTTTATCGGTAAGTTCCTGAGGCAAAAGCAAC
>JAFOEH010000124.1 GCA_017380275.1 Alistipes sp. | reverse complement strand
AGGCGTAGGATGCAACGCGACAACGATCATCTGACGTGTAAGAGCCGCTGATCGGCGAGCGGTAATTTACGGCACAGACAACGACCGCCTGAGCGCCATCAACCAAACGGCGGGCATCGAATCGTTTATCAAGATGCGAACGCATATACTCAAGCGATGAGTTGTAACCTCGCTCCAGCCACTCATTATAGGCCATCTCGTTGAGTTCCATATGACGAGGGCGACAAACACCACAGAGGTCGAAACCAACTTCGTGTGCTGCAATCTTTATATGCTCGGAGAGTATCATTTTGGTGGTTATTTACCTTTTTAGACACAAAAATACCGATTTTTAATATTTTTTCACTATCTTTACGAAAATTTTTAATCTAAAACTCAATTTTAATGACAACTCTGAACACACTTTATGACCTTCTACACAATAGTGTCGAGAAGTTTGCAGATAAAGTAGCATTTTCGATGTTCGGCGGGGAGGACGTAACCTACAAGGAGTTTGGCCAGCGAGTTAAGCAGGTGCAGGAGATGCTGCTCGATGCAGGATTGACGGCAGGCGACAAGGTGGTGATCCTGAGTAGCAGTATGCCCAACTGGGGCGTGTGCTACTTTGCGGTGGTTACGGGAGGTATGATCGCAGTGCCGATCCTGCCCGACTTTACCGGCGAAGAGCTCGATACACTCATCAAACACTCTGAAGCAAAGGGACTTCTGGTTTCGGACAAGCTCTTCACGAAACTATCGAAAGATATTGTATCGACTCTAAACATAGTAATCCGCACAAAAAATCTCGGTATAATATCGCAGAACGTAAAGGAGCGTAGCGGAGAGTTGGTTGTGCCCAAGCCGGAGGATCTGGCGGTAATCATCTACACGTCGGGAACGACATCGCGTCCCAAGGGCGTGATGCTGACGCACGGCAATCTGGCACAGCAGATCAATATGATCTATGGCCTATACCCCATCGGCCCTGAGGATTCGATGTTGTCGGTGTTGCCGCTCTCGCACACATACGAGTGTTCGCTCGGTATGTTGTACGTCTTTGCAACGGGTGCAAGCACCACATACTTGCAGAAGCCGCCTACGGCAGCCGTGATGTTGCCCGCGCTGAAGAAGGTGCGTCCGACGTGCTTTTTGATCGTACCTCTTATTATAGAGAAGGTATTCCGCAGCCAGATCTACAACAAGTTTACATCGAACAAGTTCATTAAGCCGTTGTACGAGATCGCTTTCTTCCGTCGTATGCTGCACCGCATAGCCGGTAAGAAGTTGATGCAGGCATTCGGTGGTCGTCTGCGACTCTTCATCGGTGGCGCGAAGCTCAACGAGCAGGTGGAGCAGTTCCTCATCGATGCGAAGTTCCCCTACGCTATCGGTTATGGTCTGACGGAGACGGCACCACTGATTGCAGGTCAGATTTCGCCCGCCGTGAAGCTCGGAGCTACGGGCCCGCAGATGGTGGGTGTACAGGTGCGTCTGGACAATATCAACCCCGAGACGAAGCAAGGTGAGATCGTGGTGAAGAGCCCCTCGACGATGGTAGGCTACTACAAGAATGAGGAGGCTACGGCTGATGTGTTCACCAACGACGGATGGTTCCGCACGGGAGATTTGGGATACATCGACGAGGATGGTTATATCTTTATTAAGGGTCGTCTGAAGAATATGATTCTCGGCCCGAGCGGTGAGAACATCTACCCCGAGGAGATCGAGTCGGTGCTCAACTCGCACGTCTATGTTTCGGAGTCGATCGTAACGGAGCGCGACGGTCAGCTCATAGCGCTGGTAAACTTCGACTCGGAGGCTATCGAGCGTCTGAAGGATGAGCTGATGCAGAAGTGGGAGATCACCCGCGACGAGTGGAACCAGAAGGTGGACGAGTGGAACGAGCGCAAAGAGGAGCTCAAGAAGGAGATTGAGCGCTATGTGAACTCGAAGGTAAATCGTTTCTCGCGCATCGCAAAGGTGGTCGAGGAGGAGAAGGAGTTTGAGAAGAACCCCTCGAAGAAGATTCGCCGATTCCTATACACCGACAATAAGAACGGTCAGGAGCAGAAGAAATAAGTTTCAGCTTTGGCTAAGTGACAAAAAAATAGAGTCAGCCCTGCGGGGCCGACTCTATTTTTTTACTAAACTTTAGAGCAACTGCACTTTAGCGAGCCAAGGACTTTAGATTGCGCATAACACGCGAAGCATCCTGAGCCATAAGAGCCTCATTATGATCGACAACCAGGCGGTAGTGATCATAGTGCTGCATTACCTCCCTAACATAAGCTATGGTCTGGCGGCTGCCTGTGAACCTTCCGTGGCGCACCAGATCGCTCTGGTAGATCTCAGGGTCAGCCTTCAGCTTAAGATAGCGGGCTACGACCTCCCACGAATTGGGATCTTCACCGTTGCTCTTTGCCAAACGTCGTGCATCGGCAACGTGGCCAACACCTCCGTTATAGCAAGCAAGAATAATACTAATGCGATCGCTCTGCGAAGTCGAGGGATGGAGCTTCAACGTCTTCTCAATCTGGCGAAGCAACTTGCCCGCCAAACGGACATTGGTCTCGGGGTCAGCAATAGCCTCGCGACTGACGTTGAATTGGCGTCCAACGATGGGCATAATCTGCATCAGGCCGATGGCACCAACATTTGACACAACATCCTCGCGAAAACGCGACTCGTGGTATGCTATGGCGCTCATCAGGAGCCAATCCTGCCCCTCCTCGTGGCCGACACGCTGCATCAGCTCATCGTACGATGAGATAAGCCAGCCATCGGCTACATCATCCGTTGCCATCTCGGCAATGGTGTGGGGTTTGATCGAGGGAGCCGTGCTGCCATCGAGATCCTTGGTAAGGAAATCAAACCCAAAATAGGTCGCTACAATAATAAGAACGATCGAAAAAATAAGTGTCTTTTTTGACATAAATGTTTGTATTGCGGGCAGTTCACACCGCCGCAGTACAACACGCTAATCATAGAATCCCCACGAAATACCAAACTTGAACATTCCCGGATTTTGCGGATAACCCGCTACGGTGAAGTACTGTCCGTTGCCGAACAGATCGTAGTTCGCGTGCTGGTACTTCAAGAATATTCGCATTCTTTTCCATTTGGCCGTTACGAAAACATCGAGATAGGGATACTCACCCAACTCGTAGTCGCGCTGGTTGTAGAATGTGCCGAGTGCAGGATTGTACGAGGGGGCGTAATACTTGGTATTAAACCTGCCATCGACTCCAACCTGCATACGCAATACCTT
>JAFOEH010000123.1 GCA_017380275.1 Alistipes sp. | reverse complement strand
TATGATAATGTATATTTTATTTCGTTCTTGTCCAAATAACCAATCAGCTCCGGCGAAAGCTCGACTTTGTAGCGCTTCGAGTAGAGACCGAGCACCGTGCCTGCCTCGCGGTCGCGGATGGTAGTGCGTAGGATGGCGTTACCCTTACTGCGCTGTACCTCGGCGGTGAAGTCGGCAATGAACGTAGGAGTGAGGTCATCCACCGTGAGGAAGACGTGCAGCTCCTTGATCATAGTGTCGCGCACCTCGGAGAGCTGAGTCATCGAGAGAATCTTGAACTCCAGCTCGGGGTTGTCACCATAGGGACGTGGTTGCACCTTGCCCTTGAGGAAGATGAAGTAGTTGGGGTACATCATCGGGCGGAACTGCTCGTAGTCCTTGCCGAAGAGTGCAAATTCGTGAGTGCCCTCGTAATCCTCCATCGTGAATTTTCCCCAATGGCGGCCCGTCTTGGTTGTCATCTCCTGTACCGAAGTGATGATGCCAGCCAATGCAATCTCTTGACCGTTAAGAGGTTCAAGGTTATTCAGGTCGCCGAGATTAACCTTGCACATATGGTCAATTATCACCTTATACTCGTCAAGTGGGTGCGCCGAGAGGAACATTCCGATGTAATCGCGCTCCTTGTTCAGTACCTGCAACTGATTCCAATCCTCTGCAACGGGTGTCGTGGGAGGTTGAATATCAACCATCGTGCCGCCACCGAAGAGACTCTGCTGAGCATTCAGACGCTCCTGCTGAACACGCTGGCCGTAACGCATAAGTTGCTCGATGAAGGGTACCGGGTTAGCCGAGCGGGTGTCGGTAGCGAAGAACTTGCTGCGGTGGAAGTCGATAATCGAATCGAAGCCTCCCGCAAAAGCGATGCTCTCCATACATTTACGGTTGATGACCGTGAAGTTAACGCGCTCGACAAAGTCGTAGATGTTTTTGTAGGGGCCATTGTTCTCTCGCTCCTCGATAATTGAGCGCACGGCGGCCTCGCCAACACCCTTAATCGCGGCCATTCCGAAGCGGATATCGCCTGATTTGTTTGACGAGAAGTTAATCTGCGATTCGTTCACATCGGGGCCGAGGACATTGATGCCCATTCCCTGCTTACACTCTGTAATGTATTGCGTAATGGTCTTGATATCAGCCAAGTTGCGGCTCAGTACGGCGGCCATATACTCCGACGGGTAGTTGGCCTTGAGGTATGCCGTCTGGTAGGCTACCCACGAGTAACAAGTCGCGTGCGACTTGTTGAAGGCATAGGATGCGAACTTCTCCCAGTCGGCCCATATCTTCTCCAAAATATCGGGATCGTGGCCATTGGCCTGGCCGCCCTTTATAAATTTGGGTTTGAGCTCGTCCAGCTTTGACTTAATCTTCTTACCCATCGCCTTACGCAGTGTATCCGACTCGCCTCGTGTGAAGCCACCCAAAAGACGTGAGAGAAGCATCACCTGCTCCTGATATACGGTAATACCGTAGGTATCCTTCAGGTACTTCTCCATAATGTCGATGTCGTAAACGATGGGCTTGCGGCCGTGCTTACGGTCGATAAAGTCGGGGATGTAGTCCATCGGACCGGGACGGTAGAGTGCGTTCATCGCAATCAGGTCCTCGAAGGTCGAGGGCTTCAGCTCGCGCAGATACTTCTGCATACCGGGCGACTCGAACTGGAACGTGCCGACAGTGCCACCGTCGCAGAAGAGCTTGTAGGTCTTGGGGTCATCGATATCAATCGTGTCAATGTCGATGTCGATTCCCTTAGTGCGCTTGATGTTGGCTACGGCATCCTTGATAATCGAGAGGGTTTTTAGGCCCAGGAAGTCCATCTTGATAAGGCCCGTGTCCTCAATCACGGCACCCTCGTACTGCGTGACGAGCATCTTCTCGCCCGTCTCCTTATCCTCGGCTGTGCTGACGGGGACCCAGTCCGTAATATCGTCTCGGCAGATAATCGTTCCGCAGGCGTGAACTCCCGTGCCACGCACGTTACCCTCCAGCATCTTGGCGTACTTGATAGTATCGTGCATAATCGGGTCGTCGGACTCCTCGGCGGCCTTGAGCTCGGGAACGTAGTCGATGGCATTCTGTAGATTTATCTTCTTGTCGGGAATGCGATCGGGTACGAGTTTGCACAGACGGTCAGACTCGGGTAACGGAAGTTTCTGCACACGTGCAACATCCTTGATAACCATTTTTGTGGCCATCGTGCCGTAGGTGATGATGTGTGCCACCTTCTCCTTACCATATTTCTGCGTTACCCAATTTAGGACACGACCACGACCGTCGTCGTCGAAGTCAATATCGATATCAGGTAGCGAAATTCGGTCGGGATTGAGGAAACGCTCGAACAGAAGATCGTATTTGATAGGGTCAATCTGCGTAATTCCCAGGCAATAAGCTACGGCAGAACCTGCCGCAGAACCACGTCCCGGACCTACCGAAACATCCAGCAGCTCGCGCGCCGCGCAGATGAAGTCTTGCACGATAAGGAAGTAGCCCGGGAAACCCATTGTCTTCATAATGTGTAACTCGAACTTCAGTCGCTCCACAACCTCATCCGACAGAGGGTCGCCATAGCGCAATTTGGCGCGTTCCATAGTGAGGTGCGCCAGATAATCTGCCTCAAGTTTGATTCGGTAGAGCTTGTCGTAGCCGCCCAGCTTCTCGATCTTCTTATGGGCATCGGCCTCGGCCATCGTTACGTTGCCATTCTCATCGCGGGTGAACTCATTGAAGAGATCCTCCTCCGTATAGGTCTGGCGATAACCCTCCTCGGTGCCGAACTCTTCGGGAATCTCGAAGGTGGGCATAATGGGGGCGTGGTCGATTGAGTAGCTCTCGACCTTATTGCAAATCTCCACCGTATTCGCAAGTGCCTCGGGGATGTCGTAGAAGATGGCGTTCATCTCCTCGCGAGTCTTCATCCACTCCTGTTTCGAGTAGAGCATACGCTTCGGGTCGTCCAGATCACGACTCGTAGAGAGGCAGATCAGGCGGTCGTGGGCCTCGGCGTGAATCTCATCGACGAAGTGAACATCGTTTGAGCAGATCAACTTTACGCCGCACTTCTCGGCCAAGTGAATAATCTGTTCGTTGACCTGTTTCTGGATGACATATGTCTCGTGGTTGGCGCGCTCGACAGTGGCTTTATGTAGCTGAAGCTCGAGATAGTAATCCTCGCCAAATATGCTTTTGTGCCACATAATCGCTTTCTCGGCTGCCTCCAAATCGCCATCGGCAATCTTTCTGGGAATCTCACCTCCAAGACAAGCCGAGCAGCAAATCAAACCTTCGTGATACTTCTCAAGCTCCTTATGGTCGGTACGCGGACGCATATAGAATCCCTCGGTCCACGCCTTTGATACAATCTT